>NZ_JAAKEH010000024.1:0-50299 GCF_011039095.1 Desulfovibrio sp. ZJ200
GGACGTTGGGAAAGGATAAGCATACTTTCAGCAATCCGGGTAACGGGAGAGACTTGCAGTGTTGTTTTTGATGGGGCACTGGATGGAAAAATGTACAATGCTTATATTGAAAAATTTCTTCTTCCAACGCTTAAAGCTAACGATGTTGTTATAATGGATAATTTGAATGTCCATAAATCAAAAACCGCCCAAAACTTGATAAGGGAAAAAGGCTGCAAGTATATTTTCCTTCCAGAATACAGCCCGGATTTAAATCCCATTGAAAAGATGTGGAGCAAAGTGAAACAATTACTTCGGGGTATGAAAGCAAAAACATGTGATGAACTGTACAAGTCCATTGGAAAAGCATTAAGTTGTATCACACAAAAAGACGCTGAAGGATGGTTTAAATCCTGTGGCTATGTAAAAAGTTAAAAGCAAAATGCTCTAGAGCGTTTTGCTAATAAAATTAGAGCATTTTCAAAGTGAAAATGCTCTACGATCCCATTGTCCGCCAAATTCCCATGCGCGACGGCATCAGGCTGCCCGGCCCGGCCAGCGCGTTGAAACGTGCATGAGGCCGTCCTTGCGCAGCAGGCAACAGGCGCAGCCCGGCAGGGCATCCGCCAGTTGCAGGGCTTCGCGCGCAGGCATGACCGCCAGGGCCGTGGCCAGCGCATCGGCCGTGAGGCCGTCGGGCGCGGTCACGGTCACTCCGGCCAGCGCCGGGCTTTGGCCCGTGGCCGGACTGACCAGATGATTATGCCTTTGCGCGGCGTCGTAAAAAACTTCATAGCCGCCGGAAGTGGCCATAGCGCCGCCCGAGGCAAGCTCCACGATCTGCGGAAAACGCCCGCGCTTCTGAGGATCTTCCACGGCCACGCGCCAGGGCGTATCCAGCGCTTTGCGACCGCGCGCCACAATATCCCCTCCGGCATTGACCAGATGATCCGGGCAGCCCGCGGCCGCAAGCTCCCGGGACATGGCCTCGGCAATATGCCCCTTGGCAATGCCGTCCAGGGTGACGCCCATGCCTGCGCGGGCAAAATCGATCCGGCCCGCGCCGCAGCGCAGATGATCCGCGCCCACCAGTTCCAGGGCCTGGCGCATTTCGGCGGCGTCCACGCGCATGACGCCTTGAGGATTGCGCCCGGCCTCCAGAAGACGCAACACGGGAAGCACGGTCACGTCAAAAGCGCCGTTGGTCACCACGCCCATGCGCCGGGCGCGCTCCAGCAGCGCCATGAGCGCCGGCGGCGCATCCGCCAGCGATCCCGCGGCATTGAGCGCGCTCAGGGCCGAGCCCGCGGCAAAGCGGCTGAACACGTCCGCCAGGCCGCGGCCCACGGCAAAGGCGCGGCCCATGCCCTCTTCAGCCTGCGCCGCCGGGGCATTGGCCACGCTGAGGCTGACAATGGCGCCCATGAACAGGCTTGTCCGGGTCAGGGGAGCATGCCCCGTGTCCACCGCGCCTGCGCCGGCGCGGGCGGTCATGGGCAGCAGCGCAGGCGCCAGAGATGCGGCCGCAAGAACGCCGCCGCCCAAAAGCGCGGCGCGCAAAAAATAACGACGGCTATACTGTTTCGACATGCTGCCTCCGGCTTGCGACATGATTTCAGACTCTGTATCGCGCAAAAATCATGCCCCCTGTTATAACAAGTGTTAGCCACAACAATGCAATTATCATGCTGCTACGTCTGAGAAACAGCGACGTATTGGCGGCGGTCGCAGGTGTATTCCTTACCGTTGCGGCTCTCGCGGATACCCAATCCCGTATCCCCGGTACGGGTCATGCATTGCCCCATCGTCGTGTCGATAAACTCCGACAATTTTTTGGAATTCTCCAGACGCCTTGCGATCCTTTCGCACTTCACATGGTGGCAGTCGCGCCCGTCCAGCACATTATAGATACAGGACACCCCGGTGCGTTTTTTCATGTTCGCGAGCGTGCCCTGTACGGCGACGATAGCATTCTGCAAATTGTCGCACGCAATCTGGACGGAATCCGGCTCATTACGCTGGTTCGGCTGCAAAATGGCGTACGCGATCTTCGCGTCAATGGAGTCAAATCCCGCGTCCAGCGACTGCTGAATCTGTGCCCTCAGCTCCTCCAAATTGGCGGCCGGATGCAGATTCAGCCGGCCGGTCGTGGGATCGTATACCGGGGTGGTGTTCTGACGCGCCATAACAAAATCCTCCTACCCATAGATCTGGGGCTGGGCCGCATTTTGCTCAGGCGCCCGCGCCGTTGCGGGAGCCGCGACGCGAACCGCGTTTCCGGCGTCCTGGCCCGTGCCGGAGGCGGTCTCAAGCGCGCCGGCCGCGCGGGTGTCCCGGAAAATGTGGCGCGGGCAGGCGCTCACGCAGGCCTGTTCGCAGATGGGTCCGTAAGAAAGACATTGGAGCTGATCAATGACAATGCGGTCGTCTTCCAGGCGCACGGCCCTGGCCGGGCAGGCCTTGATACATTTGCCGCATTTGATGCAGCCCACGTTGCAGACATCCATGACCGCGCGCAATTTGTCTCTGGTATTGCAGTAAACGGCGACTCTGGCCCGTTGCGGCGCAAGCTCCAGCACCCCGCGCGGGCAGACGGAGACGCAGACGCCGCAGCCCGTGCATTTGCCCGGCTCCACGCGCACCAGGCCGTCGCGCACTTGCATAGCCCCAAAGGGGCAGGCCTGCACACAGTCGCCGAAGCCCAGACAGGAATACACGCAGACGTCCGTGCCGCCGCGCATCAAGGCTGCGGCCGCGCAGGAAGGCATGCCCTGATACTCATAGCGCGGGGCCACCTTGCCGCTCAGCTTGTCGCAACGCCGCAACGCATAGAGAGGCTCGGCCTCGGCCACGGTCTTGCCCGTGAGCTCGCCCACGGCAATGCTCGTTTCCGCGCCTCCGGCGCAGCATTTATTGGCCGGAATCGCCGGATCGTTCACAACCGCAGTGGCATACCCTTCACACCCGGCAAAACCGCAGCCCCCGCAGTTGGCTCCGGGCAAGGCCTCCACCACGGCTTCCACCCTGGGGTCCTCCCTGACGTAAAAAATCCGCGAGGCCACGGCCAGGATGATCGAGGCCGCAAGCCCCAGGGCCAACAGGGTCAGAATGGAGACAACAACCATAACGGCATCCTCGGCTGGAACAGATTACCGGAAAAACGCCGCTCCCGGCCAGATCGGCGAAAGCGCGTTGCGCATTGATTCAGTGGGCGCAAATGCCCGTCGCACGCGCATTGCAACGTGAAATGCGTACATATCAGATAGTCCTGTTTTCCCTTTCCGCAAGCGTCGTTCGAAGCTTCAGGCCGAAACTTCAGGCCGTGGATCGCGCCCGCCGCCGGGCAGAACAAAAAAACCGGCGCGCGCGGGGCGTCACTGGCCCATGCCCTTGAAGCCCATGAAGGCCAGTGACATGAGCCCGGCCATGATCAGGGCAATGGGCGTTCCGGCCATGACTTTGGGCAGGCGACAGGTGTCCAGGCGCTCGCGGATGCCGGCCATCAGCAGCAGGGCCAGCGTGAAGCCCACGCTGTAGGCCGCTGCCCAGAGCAGGGAATCGACCAGCTCAAAACCCTCGCGCTGCACCAGAATGGCCACGCCCATCACCGCGCAGTTGGTGGTGATCAGCGGCAAAAAAATGCCCAGCGCCGAATACAGCGGGGGCACGGCTTTTTTCAGAAACATCTCCACAAACTGCACCAGAGAGGCAATAACCACAATAAAGACAATAGTCTGCAAATAGTCCAGATTATACGGATCGAGCACATGGCGCTGCATGAGCCAGGTGCACAGCGTGGCGACGAGGGTCACGAAAATCACCGCGCTGCCCATGCCCAGAGCCACGCCTTTTTCCCTGGAACAGCCAAGATAAGGGCAGTTGCCCAGATACTGCGCCAGGACGATGTTATTGACGAAAATGGCGGAAATAAAAATCGCAAAAACTTCCATGTGCCGCTCCTTGCCGCTATGGCGTACAGGCCCGGGGCAGATAGCCGTGATGCCGTTGTTCAGAGCGCGCGTGCCGCAGGCGCGACCGTACCCGGAAACAGGCACTGTGGATCGGCTCCCGCGCCGACATGCTTACTGCTCCTCGCGCGCGCCCAGGCCGCAGGCCCGGCAGCCGCCGCACCCCTGGTTCATGGCCTGAACCTGCGCGCCCTTGCGTCGGGCCTGCCAGACATTGATCACATTCATGCCCGCCAGGATCAGGCCCAGGCAGATGAAGGCGCCCGGGGCCTGGACCATGATCCGGAACGGCTCAAAGTTTTCCCACATGACGCTGTGGCCGAACCAGGTGCCATTGCCCAGAATTTCGCGCAACGAGCCCAGAAAGGTCAGGGAGAGCGTAAAACCCAGGCCCATGCCCAGGCCGTCGGCCACGGACCCGGCCACGCCGTTTTTGGCGGCAAAGGCTTCGGCCCGGCCAAGGATGATGCAGTTGACCACGATCAAAGGCACAAAGATGCCCAGTTGCTGATACAGTGGATACGCATAGGCCTGCATGAGCAGTTCCACGGCCACCACCAGGGAGGCCGCAATGACGATGAAGCAGGCGATGCGCACTTTTTTCGGAATAATGCCGCGCACCATAGAGATCAGCATATTGGAGAGCACCAGCACAAAAATAACCGCAAGGCCCATGCCCAGGCCGTTGTCGGCCGAATTGGTCACGGCCAGGGTGGGGCAGAGGCCCAGCACCAGGCGGAACGGGGGCAGCTCTTTCCAGAGCCCCTTGGTAAATTCCTTCATCACGGTCATGACTGCCTCCATAAGGCAAGGGCGGCGCACAAGGCGGCGAGCGGGGCCTGCCCGCGCGGCCCGCTTACTTGCCCCAGGCTTTGAGAATCTCCGGCTTGAGCTGGCTGTACACCCTGGCGGCCTTGTTCACGGCAGCCACAACGCCGCCTGAGGAAATGGTCGCGCCGGAAACGGCATCAATGCTGCCCCCCTGCGACGCAAGAGCCACGGGCAGGCCAGCGCCAAAGAACTGCCCGGCAAAGGCCGATTCCGTGACCCGCATGCCCAGGCCCGGCGTCTCCTTCAGGGTTGTGATGCCGATGCCGGCCAGCGCATCGCTGCCCACATCAAAGCCCACCATGACCCCGATCTCGCCGCCATAGCCCTTTCCTTTTTCTTCCAGGGCCACGCCCACCAGCGTGCCGTCGCGCAAGGCCGGAAAGACCATGACCTTGCCGTCTGGCGAGTCAAAGGCGCGCCGGTCGGCTATGGGGGAATTCTGGATGTGGCTGAAAACCCGCGCCAGGGCCGGGCCCTGCACATAGGTGAGCACCTGCTCCTCAATGCGCGGCGCAGTGACCATTTTCAAATACGACAGGGCGAAGCCGGACAGCCCGCAGAGGACCGAGAGCACCACCACCATTCGCAGCATACCGATCATGACGAGCGCGCTCCAAAAGGTTTGGGACGGATCATATCCAGATAAGGGGTCAGCAGATTGATCAGCAGGATGGCGAAGGGCGCGCCGTCCACATAGCTCCCGTATTTGCGGATGATGATCACCAGCGCGCCGCCGAGCAGCCCGTAAATGAACATGGGCAGCGGCCTGGAGGGGGCATTGGCCGATTCCGTGGCCAGAAAGAAGCCGCCCAGCATCACCGAGCCGGTGCAGAGATGAAAAAAGGGCGAGGCGTTGAGCGCCGGTTCCATCATAGAGTAGAGAGCCCCCAGACCGGCCACGCCCAGAAAGAAGCCCAGGGAGATCTGCCAGCGGACAATCCCGCGCGCGGCCAGAAAGGAGCCGCCCAAAAAGAGCGCGCCCGCCTGACTTGCGCCCAGGCCCCCGATTTGCCTGCCCAGCAGCAGATCCTGAAAAGGAACGGCGGCCGCGGCAGACGCGCCGAAATACTTGAGCCGCGCCAGAGGATCGACAAAATCCGTGGCCAGTTGCATGGCGTTGGGGTCCATGAGCAGAGGGAAGGAGAGGAAGAGCACGGCCCAGCCCGTCAAAGGCGTGTTCACCGGGTTGGCCCCCAGGCCGCCGAAGGCCATTTTGCCGAGGGTCACGGCCACGAACGCGCCGAGCATGACCAGCCACCAGGGCGCGGCGGCAGGCAGCAGAAAGGCCAGCAACAGGCCGGAGTTGACGGCCGTGAAATCGTCTATGGAAAGCTCGCGGCCCATGACTTTCTGGCAGAGGGCCTCAGTGAGCACGGCCGCTGTCACGCACAGCGCCATAACCCGCGCCGCGGGCAAGCCCCAGTTCCAGAGGGCCGAGAGCACGGCCGGGGCAAGGCCCGCCAGCATGTACAAACTGGTCTTGCGGATGGTCCTCCCGCAATGCCAGTAGGGCGGGGCGCTCATGGCCAGGAGCACGGACGGCGTTGCGGCGGACATCATTCACCTCCCTGCGCCGCGGCAGCCGGGGACGCGGCCGCGCCCGCCGTCGGGCCCTGCGGCGCGGCGATCTGAAGTTCCCGGAGTCTGGCCGCTGCGTCGGCCTGGGCCAGTTTGTATTTGGACAGGCGGATATATTGCAGCACCGGTCGCCGGGCAATGCAGACATAGCCGCACAGCCCGCATTCAAGGCAGCAGTCGATATGCTCGGCGCGGTTGCGTTCGTGCAGGGCGAACTCGGCATTGCGGCTCAGAAAGCTGGGGCTCAGACGGGCCGGGCAGATCAGCACGCAGGCGCCGCAATTGATGCAGGGGCTGTGGCCCTCCATGGGCGGAATGGTCCCCTCCTCCACCACGAATACACCGGTGGAGCCCTTGGTGACGCTGCGATCGAGCTTATCCAGGCTTTCTCCGCGCAACGGGCCGCCACGCACCAGAGTATCGCCGTTGTGCAATTCAATGTTGGCAAAGTGCAGCAGTTCGCCGAGCGTGCTGCCCTCTTTGACGATATAATTGCCCGAATGCGTGTAGCTGCCCAGGGTCAGCACGGTTTCGATCAGCGGCAGGCCGGTGCGCGCCACGCGCCCAAGGCTCCAGACATTGTGCAGGCCCACGATGCCCACGCCCTCGGGGCGCTCCTTGCCGGTGACGGCCTTGATTACCAGCGCGTTGACGCTGGCCGGATACCAGGCCGGCACATGGACTACCTCAATATCGTGATAGTGCAGGCGCATTTCCTTGGGCACGGCCAGTAAAATCTTTTCCGCCGGAGACAGACGGCGCAGCACGTCCAGCCCGGCCTTGAGATTGTCCAGATGGGTGAGCAGCATGGGCTCGGCCCAGGCCACGCCGGGATCGGGATTCAGACCATTGATGATCAGGGTCTTGCAGTCCTGGCCCAGAGAGCGGGTGTTCAGGCCCAATCCTTTGAGAATTTTGGCCAGATCCGCGCCGCGCTCGGGCCGGGCCGCAAGATCCACTTTTTCCACGGCGTCGGCGGCCTGTCGCAGTTTCTCATCGGGCTCCACGGCCTCCACGAAAATACTGCGCTTGCTGATTTCCGTGATCTGCCCGAAAATGGGGGAAAAGGCGTCGCCCTTTTGTGGCGAGGGGTGCACGGCCAGACGCATCCGGGGATAGACCAGGGTCTTTTTCTTGACGCCCTCCACCAGCTTGAAGCCTTCGCGATTGAGCCGCACAAGCCGGGGCTCGGGCCCTGTGCTGAAGCGCTGCGTCACCCCGTAGAGCAAATGGAAACGGGGGTCGTTCAACATCTGGAATAACTCTTTCATCCCCGCCTCACTTGCTGGTATGGCATTGCGCGCACTGTTCCTTGCCGTAGGGTCCCTTTTTCTCCTTTTCATGGCAGCCCATGCACAAGGTATGGTAGGCGTCCATGCGCCCGGGGATCAGCTTTTCCGCGGGCAGGCCGTGGCAGACGGCGCAATTGGTGAACATGGGATTGAGCCTGACGAGCCCCTCTTCGGGCAGGATGTCGCGCACGGCTTTCTGACTGTGGCATTGGGCGCAGCCCCTGGCCTTGGCCGCGAACATCTCTTCGTGGCAGGTCAGGCAGCGAGCGTGCACGGCATCGGCCAGATTGGGCGGCGTGCCTTCCTCGGCTTTCTTGCTGGTGGGCGCGCCGGACTCATGGCAGTCGGCGCAATTTTGCGGCTCAGGCTCGATTTCGGTATTTTTGTGGTGGCATTCGCGACAATCCAGGCCGTAGTCTTCCTGATGCTTTTTGTGCCCCCACTTTTTGGGGCCAAGCTCATAATGGTGACAGGTGGCGCAGGCGGCATTGTCATTGAAGGCGACAATATGATTTTTTTTGAAAGCCGCGTTCACGGCGATTCCGTGGCAGGATTCACAGCGTTGGACGTTTTCACGCTGTACCGGGCTTTCATGGTGGCATTTCTGACAGGGGATCTTCAGCTGGAAGGCGTGATCCGCATGCTGAAACACCACCGGGCCGCCGGCATTATCCAGCAGCACGCGCCGGGGCGTCGCCTCGCGCGGCTCCGGCAGCAGATAGCCCACAGCAGCCACTGCCGCCAGAACCACAGTCAACAACGCAATGGGCAGATACCGCTTTTGCAACGTCTCGCACTCCTTCGCTAGGGTCAGCCTTCATGAAAACACCGTCCGCGAAAAGCCGAATTTTTTCGGCCGGCAAGGCGCACGGCAAACATTGGGCGAAGCTGTATTGAACATACCGCGAGGTCAATTGGCCTTGCAACGCCGCCGGACGGAAAAAGGCGGCTTTGCAGCAGGTGGAGTAATGAGGGCTGACCCTACCCCCCCCGAACATGCCTCACGCCCCTGAAGGCGCCGCCCTCTCTGTTCCGGCCGTGATGGAAGCGGAACGCGCCCGCACAAGGTATACGGCATGATGCAAATTGTGCCGTGCCCCGGACGCAGCTTTCTTGAGACTTCTCAGCCTTCTTATCAAATATTTTTCCTTTTGGGAAGGCAAGTTAGAATCTTTTTTTGCTGCTCCATTTTTCACGAGCCGCCTGCCGTGAAAAAAAAGAGCGCGCCTGGCCGCCTGTTGGATTGTTTGAGCATTCAATGAAGCTCGACATACAATACGGATTCCTCCCCCGTGTTGTGCACTGCGGCAGAGTGCCCCCCACTGAAGCCTGGACGCGAAAAGATGGCAGCGCAGTGATTGAAAATGGATATTTTCAATCAAAAGATGCTCTCAAGCAGGAAGCGAATTCCGGAAGCCGCCCGGCGGGCAGTCATGGGGAAAAGCGCGTATGGCCCGTGATTGCAGCAATATCGTCCCTTGCCGCTTGCCTCGCTGGCGAAAAGAGGCTATAGGCAAAAAAACCGTGCGGAGCGTTGATGCTGTGACAATGCTCCGGTGTTGCAGAGCGCGCTCCAGGCCTTGCCCGGGGAGCGTTGCAAACCAATCTGCTCTACAGAGGCGATGTCAGAGCGTATGAACAAGAGCCCTATTGTTGTCAAAGGCTATGTGACGGCAGTGCCGCGCGAGCTGGACGGCCGCCAGGCCCGCGTAGCGGTGGTGCAGGACGATGTGGAATATCGCGTGATGCCCAGGGGCGCCGGGGTGGATCTGGACGACGAGGTCAGCGTGCCCGTGGAGGCCACCGGCCTGCTGGAAGAGGCGGACGGCGTGTTCTACCTTACAGTGCGCGGCTATAAAGTGCTGGAAGACGATTCCTGGCTGGAAGAATAACAACGCTCAGCCTGGGGTCAGCCCTCATCAAACCATGCAAAGCCGCTTTTTTACGTCCGGCGGCGTTGCAAGGCCAACATTGACCTTGCGGTATGTTCAATACAGCTTCGTCCAATGTTTGCCTTGCGCCTGCGCCTGTCTCTGCTGTCGTCATCCGTACGGCGGCACAGCCGCCAACGGCTGACGCGCGCGGCGGGCATGGCTCCGCCCTGCCAGAGCGTTTAGCTGATTTCATGAGCAAAACGCTCTAATACTTCCATTGACCCTGAACCTGGCAAACAAAGCCAACCTCATGGGAGGATTCACTTCTGGAGTGAAATTCCTTTCTCAACCATGTAAAATTACAATGAATTTTTTACGGAAATCCTCTCAACGGCGAATCCCTCCCGCAACAGCCTCTGCTTGCCATTGACGCCCGGAAAACGTAGATTAAATGCTTCCCCCACGAGCCCCCGTATACTCACGACAGCCATCCGCAGCATATTGAGGTAGATGATCATGCCCCATAAGGGTCCGCATATTTCCATTTCGCCCGATTATGTGGTGAACCGCATCCTGAAGATCAATATCGACGATTTCGCGGAATGGCCCGAATCCGTGCGCAATCTGGCCATTGCCATTGCCGAGGAGCTCTTTTTGGTGGCCTATAATCCCTTTATCGACGCCGATACCGTGCGCGGCAGCGTGCGCGAGAGCTTCGAGCGGGAATCCGTGGCCCTGGCGCATTATTATGCCACGGCCATCGGCGAGGGCATCACCATGTTCTGGTCCGCCTATGAGGCGGAGGCCGAATTCCGGGGCAGGCTCATTGACGCCCTGCGCCGCCACCTGCCGGAGGAATGTATCCTCACTGAGCCGTCCGCCCTGGTGGAGACGGCCACGGACGCCACGGATCTGCGCATGGAGCTGCCGCTGCTGGTGGTGGAGCCGGATACCACCGAGCAGGTTGCCGGGCTGGTCAGGCTGGCCAATGATATGAAGTTTGCGCTGATCCCGCGCGGCGGCGGCTCGGGCATGACCGGCGGGGCCGTGCCCGCGCGCAAGCGCACCCTGATTGTCAGCCTGACCCGCCTGACCGGCATCGGCCCCATTGATTTGGAACAGATGACGGTCACCTGCCAGGCCGGAGCCATCACCCAGGACGTGATCAACGCCGTGGATGCGGCGGGCGCGTTCTTTACTGTTGATCCGGCCTCCAAGCAGGCCTCGTCCATCGGCGGCAATGTCTCGGAAAACGCGGGCGGTCCCAGCGCCTTTGAATACGGCACCACCCTGGACAATCTGCTCTGGTGGCGGATGGTCACGCCAACCGGCGAAATCATCACTGTGGAGCGCGAAAATCATCCCCGCCACAAGATCCTGCCCGATGAAACGGCCGTCTTTGCGGTCAAGGACGTCAGCGGAGGCGTGCGCAACGTGGTGCACCTGCGCGGCGACGAGATCCGCCTGCCCGGCCTGGGCAAGGACGTGACCAACAAAGCCCTGGGCGGCCTGCCCGGCATGCAGAAGGAAGGCGTGGACGGCATCATCACCGAGGCCTGTTTCATCATCCACAAAAAGCCGCGACACAGCCGGGTCATGGTCCTGGAATTTTTCGGCCGCTCCATGCACCCGGCGGCCGTGGTGGTGCGCGAGCTGGTGGAATTGCGCAACCGCATCCGGCAGGAGGGGGACTACGCCCATCTTTCGGCCCTGGAGGAATTCAACGCCAAATACGTGCAGGCCATTGAATACAAGCGCAAGTCCGAAAAATACGAGGGCCTGCCCATTTCCGTGATCATTCTCCAGGCCGACGGCGACGACCCCTATCTGCTGGATAAATGCGTGGGCGACATCGTCTGCGTGGTGGAGAAGCAGGACAACGTGGACATCATCGTGGCCCGGGATGACAAGGAGGCCGAGCGCTTCTGGGAGGACCGCCACCGTCTCTCGGCCATTGCCAGGCGTACCTCGGGCTTCAAACTCAATGAGGACGTGGTCATCCCCATGGAGCGCATCCCGGATTTCGCGCTCTTTCTGGAACAGCTCAACCTGGAGTGCACTGCCGCGGCCTATCGCTACGCCTTGCAGGAAGTGGGCCGCCTGCCGGGCTTTCCCCTGGAGGACAAGGATTTCAACCGCGAGTTTTCCCAGGCTTCCAGGGCGGCGTCCGGCGACGTGACGGCCACGGATCTTTCGGACAGCGAAATGACCGCGCGGGCCGAGGCCTTTCTGGCGCAACTGGCCGAAAAATATCCCCATCTGGCCGGAAAAATCGGCAAGATCCGCGAGTACATGGAGGCCAGCCGCATTGTGGTGGCCAGCCACATGCACGCGGGCGACGGCAACTGCCATGTGAATATTCCGGTCAATTCCAACGACGCGCACATGCTGGAGGAGGCCGAGGAAACAGCGGCGCGGGTCATGGCCGAATGCCAGGAAATGGGCGGCGAGGTTTCAGGCGAGCACGGCATCGGCATCACCAAGATCGCTTTTTTCGGCAAGGACAAAATGGATGCCCTGCGCGCCTTTAAAGAGCGCGTGGACCCCCGCGACGTGATGAACCCGGCCAAACTGGTGCACCGCGAGCTGCCGGTGCGCCCCTTTACCTTTTCCTTCAACCGTCTGATCCGCGACATCCGCGAGAGCGGCCTGCCGGACAAGGAAACCCTGATCAGCCTGCTCACGGCCATTCAGATCTGCACCCGTTGCGGCAAGTGCAAGCAGGTCTGCGCCATGTGCTATCCCGAACGCTCCATGCAGTACCATCCCCGCAACAAAAACATGGTGCTGGGCATGCTGCTGGAGGCGGTCTATTATTCTCAGGTCAACAAGGGCCGCATTGACGAGCGCCTGCTCAAATGGCTGCGTGATCTGGTGGAGCACTGCACGGCCTGCGGGCGTTGCATGGCCAACTGCCCGGTGAAGATCCCTTCCGGCGAAGTGGCCCTGAGCCTGCGCGCCATGCTGGCGCACGAAGGCGCGGGCGGCCACCCGCTCAAGGAGCGGGCCCTGGAATGGCTGGCGCGCGACGTTGCGCGCCGCGCGCCCAAGGCCGCCAAAATGGCTTCCCTGGGCCAGAAGATGCAGAACAAGGTTCTGGGCTTTGTGCCGGAGATCTGGAAAAAGCGGATGCAAAATCCACTCTTTTCCGGGCGCGGGCCCAAGATGGGCTACACCAATCTGTACGAGGCGCTCAAGCTGCACAGAGGCTCGCTCTTCACGCCCGGCGAGCCTCGGGCCGACATGCCCTGCGCGCTCTATTTTCCGGGCTGCGGGGGCGCGCTCTTTTACGATCGCATCGGCATGTCCTCGATCATGCTTATGCTCAAGGCCGGTTTCGCCGTGGCCGTGCCGCCCCGGCATCTCTGCTGCGGCTATCCGTTGCTGGCCGCGGGCATGGATACGGCTTTTGAAGACAATCTGGCCCGGAATCGCCAGTATCTGGCGGCCATGCTGCGCAATCTGGCCAAGCAGGGCTTTGCGTGCGGATATCTGGTTTCGGCCTGCGGCTCCTGCCGCGACGGCCTGGAACGTCTGCATCTCGAAGAGCAGTTCCCGGAACTCCGGCGGCGGGATGTGAGCCAGCTTGTGCTGCCCCTGCTGGATAAAAACGCAATCCTGACCGGCGCGGCCGGAACGGAAGGGGGCGGCAGTCTGATCTATCACGGGGCCTGCCACTGCGAATGGGCGGACGTGCATAAAATCAAGGGCCAGAAACAACTGGTCAAGGCGCTGGCGGAGTTCAGCGGCCGTGCAATCAGCCTTAACCCCGGCTGCTGCGGCGAGTCGGGCATGGGGGCCATGACCTCGCCGCAGATCTACAACCTGCTGCGTTCGCGCAAGCAGGCTCGCCTGGGCAAAGCGTTTGAAGAGGGCTGCCAGGGGCCGGTGGTGGTGGGCTGTCCCTCCTGCAAGATCGGCATTGCCCGCTGCCTGATCAGGATGCACGACAAGCGCCCGGTGCTGCATGCGGTCGAGTGGCTGGCCTCTTTGCTGGACGGCGAGGACCGGCGGCAGAGTTTTCGCAAAAAGGTCAATGAGACCCGCGGGGAAGTGCGCGTGATTGACATCTAGAGCAGATTACCTTTGACTTTTTATGAAAGTCAAAGGTGGCATTCAGGCGAAAAACGCGGTTTTCGCCTGAATGTACGCCGCATTGCGGCGGCTGCCGCTTTCGCGTCAGCAGAGCACTTTCAAAGAGAAAATGCTCTGGAGCGTTTTGCTTTTGAAACGCTCGCTCCGCGGCGTGTAACGGCGCAAGCACATTTCGCCTGCGCCTCTCTCTGCTGTCGTCATCCGTAAGGCGGCACAGCCGCCAACGGCTGGCGCTCGCGGCGGGCATGGCTCGACACGCGGACGGCGGGCGCCTGTTCAGGCATGACCCGGCGTCTGTTGCACGGGCACGCAAACACGAGAAGCGTAAAGCCGTCCGGTTCAGGGCCGGGACGCTTTGGCCCGGGTTCTGTTTTCAAATTTTTCCTTGTCGACCACCACGCGTTCATGGATGCCTTTGCCGATAAGACCCGCCTCGTCATGGGCTTCCACCCTGAAAGTCAGGCCCTTGCCGTTGGAAGACACGGCAATCAGCTCGGCGAAGAAGCGAACTTTCATGCCGCTGGGCGTTGCCGCCAGATGGGAAACGTCAACGCGCGTGCCCACCGTGGTCTGGCCTTGCTCAAGGGCGTCCTGCACGGTAGCCACGGCCGTGCCTTCCATGCCCGCGATCATCATGGCCGTGGAATACACGGACACCAGGCCGCTGCCGATCCTGTCGGCCAGCAAGGCCTCCGTGACAATCGCCTCCGAGTTGCCTTGCAGCCCGGTTTGCAGAGTCGTCTTCATGCGCACACCTCGTTTGCGGCACAGAGTTTGGCGCGCCGCTTTGCGCGGCGTCGCACCAGGGTCAGTCCTCATTACACCGCCTGCTGCAAAGCTGCATTTTTCCGCGCGTCGGCGTTGCAAAACGAAAACTGACCTTGCGGCAGTTCCATACAGCGTGGCCTGTTTTCCGTTTTGCGCCTTGCCGCCCGAAAAAATGCAGCTTTCGCGGATGGCATTGCAATGAGAGCTGACCCTAAGCTTTCCTTGCAAGCCGGGCAGTTGTCAAGAGTAAACCGCCTTGGAGGCATTCACGTTTTCAATGAACGCGATACACGAATAAGGCGAAATCACAGCAAAAAAAGTTCAAAAATCATCACAAAGGTGAATGTCTCCCGCCTTGCGCGCAGGGCAAAAAAGCGCACGCAGCGAAGCGCCTTTCAGGCGCGGATCTGCTGTAATGCGTCGTGCCAGCCCGGATTGTTTCAGAGAGGAAAAAGTATGCCTTGCCGCAATCCGCCCTTTATCCAACGCGCCGTAAAACTTCCCTTCAGGGGGAGGATATAAGGCGCGCTGTGACTGGAATTTTGACTTTCCTGCCTTTGTTTGCTAACAGGTGACACGGCGCAGGGCATGCCGTGTCAGCCTGTGGAGATAGTGAGACTTGGGGAAATAGGGGGTTGGTTCGTACCCGTAAATTCCCCATGTGGGAATGTTTGCGGCGAAGACCAAGCCTTGCTCCTCTGGGCAGTCTCGAGGAAGCAGGAGCCCGCCTGTGGCGCGGCTCGGTAGAGCCGCTGCCGATAGAAATCCCCCGACTTCAGGCGGGGAGAATGTCAATTTTACGAGCAGCGCAGTAACAAGGTTTTGGATGCCGTTTCCCGAGAGCCGGCGCATGCTTTTTCCCTTGAGGAGCTGGCAGTCATAGCCTGCCTTTCCCCTTTTCATCTGCATCGGGTGTTCAGCGCCATGACCGGCGAAACGCCGGGCGCGCGCCTGCGGTGTCTGCGTTTGGAAACCGCGGCCAATATGCTGCGTTATTCTCCGGGCCAAACGGTGACGGCCATTGCGCATGCTTGCGTTTTTTTCTCTTCACAGAATTTCGCCCGCATGTTCCGGGAATGGATGGGTGAGAGTCCAGGCCGGTTTCGGGCAGCTTGCGGCCAAGGCAAGCCGCCTGCGCCGCGAGCGCAAAACCGCAAGCAGCCGTTTGTCAGGCCTCTCTGTTGGAGTATGTTGCCGATGTTGCGGGCAATGCCGTCCGCGTCACAATGGCAGCCAATGCCGCCGTGCAGGCGAAAGAAGGTGCAGTGAAGGTCGAGATCAAGAATTTTCCCGGCTGTCGGGTGGCCTGTGTGCGGCAGATCGGGCCCTACGGGCCGACCCTGCAGGACGCCTGGACCAGGAGTACGAAATGGGCCGGAAAAAATGGTTTGCTCGGCCCGGAAACCGCCGCGCTCGGCATCAGTTGGGACAATCCGGAGCTGACGCCGCCCGAGCGATGCCGCTACGACGCCTGCGTGGTTCTGCCCGAAGACTTTCAGAATCCCGGTGCGCCGACTGTAACAAAAGTGTGCCCGGGCAAGGCGCGCAACTGAAAAAGCCACGGGCTTATAGTAAAATAAGGCCATGCAAAAATTTTATGAAAAAGAAGATGTAATTTTATTTCAGGGTGATTGTATTGAAATTTTAAGTAAGGCAACTCCAGAATCTATTGATATGATTTTTGCAGATCCGCCGTACATGCTTTCTAACGGCGGAATGACTTGTCAATCTGGTAAAATTGTTCCCGTAAACAAAGGAAAATGGGATGAAAGTAAAGGTTTAAATGAAGATTTTGAATTCCAGCAAAAATGGATTAATGCTTGCAAAAGAGTTTTAAAACCTAACGGAACTATTTGGATTTCAGGAACCTATCATTCAATCTATATGTGCGGTTTTGCTTTACAGAAAGCCGGTTTTAAAATTCTGAATGACATTTGCTGGTTTAAGCCAAACGCTTCTCCTAATATGAGTTGTCGCTATTTTACTGCAAGCCATGAAACTTTATTATGGGCAAGAAAAGACCCGAAAGGCAGGCATACTTTCAACTATGAAACTATGAAAAATGGAGATTGGGGCGATGATATTCTTAAAAAACCAAACAAACAAATGCGTTCGGTTTGGCAGATAGAGACACCAAAGCCATCAGAAAAAGATTTTGGAAAACATCCAACACAAAAACCTTTAGAATTGTTAAGACGCATAATCCTCGCCTCAACTGACAAAGACGATTTAATACTCGACCCATTCACAGGAAGCTCAACAACTGGTATAATGGCAGTAGAGCTAGGTAGGAAATTTATTGGAATAGACGTAGAAAAAGAATATTTAGACCTTTCTATCAAAAGGTTTGAACAAGTATTTTTAAAAAAGGCCAAAGTATGGCAGTAGTTCTTGAACAGTTAAAAAGTGAAACACATCCAATCGTCAAGTGGGTTGGCGGCAAGCGTCAACTTATGTTTGAACTGATTAAAAACATGCCAAAATCTTACAATCGTTATTTTGAACCTTTTATTGGCGGTGGAGCATTATTTTTTGCATTGCAACCTCAAAATGCATATATTGCGGTGGATCTAAACTCAATGAAACAGCAAGAAGCTATAAGACGTTAGCCAAGGAAGTTGCAACGATAGATGGCGTAACTTTTATTTGGTTTACTGATGGTTGTGGTTGGCATAGCGCTAAAAACAATCTCGAAGAAACCTTTGATGTTTTGGATACAGTATACAATATTCAAGATTTGGAAGATGGAGTACTAAAAAGGATTTTATAATGAATATAACAGAAGCTACACAAAAGACAATTAGTTCTATTTTAGAGAATATCCTATGCTGGCATCATCTGCAAGTGCCGTACTGGCTGCCAGTGGGATATGCTGCCTGCCTGTTGCGGTTCCAAAAGCACGGTTAACGAACACTCGCGTGGCTGAAAGGATTTCGTCGTGTCCGAACGCGGTATTGTCGGAGACTGAGGAACTTTATGGGCATGGTATATCTTGCATCTGCATGTATTCTTTGGAAAAAAATTCCTCAGCAAATTTTATGCCGGATATCTTCAGTTCGCAGTCTATAGTGTTATTTCTTCTGGCGGAAGGGGAGGGATTTGAACCCCCGGATGCCTCACGGCATCAACGGTTTTCAAGACCGCCGCATTAAACCGCTCTGCCACCCTTCCACACGGAAAAAGCCGCAAATCTTCACACGCCACAACATGAGGCGCTTCCTGCCCAACAGTCGCAAAAGGGAGACGGCGCCTTTCCCAGAGGCAAAGGCGCCGCCGAAAATAAACATGGCTGCCGCCGTGCTTACTTGATGGCGTCCTTGAGACCCTTGCCGGGGGTGAACTTGGCAACTTTGCTGGCCGGAATGGTAATTTCTTTGCCGGTGCGGGGATTGCGGCCTTTGCGGGCGGCGCGGGCCACAACCTTGAAGCTGCCGAAACCGGTGAAAGTAACGGATTCGCCGTCGGCGAGGGCTTCGCGCAGCGAGGCCACAACGGCGTCAAGGGCCTCTTCCGCCTTGGCTTTGGTGGGCAAGCCGGCCTTGGCATGAATTTTTTCTACAAGCTCAGCTTTCGTCATGATATTTCTCCGTAGAGGATTTCGGGGTTCCCCGTTTTGTGCCGAGCCTGACTGAGCCGGGTCCGGTCGGCATCGTGTGCGGTTCGGATACGTTGCTCGGCAAGCTCAGCCACGGTTCGCGCCATTGAGTATATGCAGCGTGGCCGCGGGCAGGGCCCAGCGACCGTAACTTTGCTTTCTCTAAGGAATGCGGCCTGCCGTGTCAATATAAAAAGCGCGGATTTGCCCGTCCGCTCTGGTTTTCTCGGCAAAAGCCCGCATGCGCCCGTGTCTGCGGCAAGGCGTGGGGAAAGCGCGTAGCGTTGTTGCAAGGTTCTCTATGTGTTAGAGCAATTTCACTTTGAAATTGCTCTGGCGGCCGCGGGAGCGGACGCCCGCGCCGAATGAGCGTCCAGACCGCGTTGCGGTAGCCGTTAGCAAGCTTTGCTTGCTTACGGATAGCGACAGCGGTTGCGTTGACTGGCTGCCGCAGTAACCAGTTGCTGTCTTCATCCGTAGCTTCCTTCGTCGCAACGGCTGAAGCCTGGACGCGAAATGATGGCAGCGCCGCTTTTGAAATTGAATAATTTCAAAAGCAAAATGCTCTAAATGTCAACAAGCTCAACTTCCGCTGTTTTCAGCGGCTGCTCCAGAAAGAGGCTGCCGGTGCGCGCAAAGCGACTCTGATTATCTGTGGTCAAAAAACGGCAGTGCCCGACGCCGCCGCGGCGCAGCAGGTTCAGGCGGGTGAGCTCGGCCTCCACACTTTCCGCGGTGGTAGCCGCGGAGTCGACAATGCGCACCTGGGGGCCTACTACCTTCTGGAGGGCCGCTTGCAGCAGAGGAAAGTGCGTGCAGCCCAGCAGCAGGGTGTCGGGACGCGCAGCCGTGACCGCCGGGGAAAAGATGTCTGCCAGGTAACGCCGGGCTATGCCTTCAACCAGGGGGCCGTCCATCCAGCCCTCTTCGGCCAGAGGCACAAACAGCGTGCAGGCCCTGCCCAGAACATGCGCCTCGGGCCGGATGCGGGCAATAGCCCGCTGGTATGCGCCGCCGGAGATTGTCGCTTCAGTTCCGATGACCACAATTTCCCCGTTGCGGCTGGCTCTGGCCGCGGCCAGCGCGCCGGGCTCCACCACGCCCAGCACGGGCAGAGGCCAGAGCCGTTCGCGCAACTGGGGCAGGGCGGCGGCCGTGGCCGTATTGCAGGCCACCACCAGCATCTTCACGCCGCTGTCCACAAGTTTTTGCGCGGCTTTCAGCGTGTAGCGGACGATGGTTTCAGCGCCCTTGGTGCCGTAGGGCAGGCGAGCCGTATCGCCCAGGTAGAGCAGATCTTCGGTCGGAAGACGGCGGGACAGGGCCTTGAGCACAGTAAGGCCGCCCATGCCCGAATCAAAGAGGGCCACAGGCAGCGTGGAAACGTCTTTCATGATCATCCTTCAGGGCAGCCGTAAAAGGCATCCGTTTTTCAACGGCCTGATTTTCTGTGTGCCGTTGCGCCGCCAGGCGTTGTCCAGGACAAGCGCGCCGCAGGATTCAGAAAGCTTGGCTCAAATAGCGGATAGCTGTAAAGAGTAAAATAGCCGCCAGAAGATATTTCAAGGCTGCGGCAGGCACGAATTTTTGACAGCGCGCGCCCGCATACATGCCCGCCATGCCGCCCAGGCCCAGCAAAAGCCCCAGCCGCCAGTCCGGCGCAATCGTCAGGCCGGGGTAGAAAGGGGCCAGCAGGGCGTAAAAGCCGACGCCCGCCACGGAGGTCAGAAAGGTGGCGAAAAGCGAGGCCCCGGCCACGGCATAGACCGGCAGGCCGAAGAAGGAGACCAGAAAGGGAGCCATTATCGCGCCGCCGCCGATGCCGTAAATGCCGCCCACCAGACCCACGATCAGGCTGAGCAGGGCAATGCCCCGGCTGGAGACCGCAAATGTTTGCTCCTGGAAGCTGAAGATCAGTTCCCGGCTGTTCCAGACCTGTACCCGGCAGGAGCTCTCCAGGCCAGTGGCACGGCTCTTGCCGTCGCGGGCGGCGTGGAAGGCCCGCTCGGCCCTCGCGGCATTGTCCCGGCCCGGAGAAACCACGCCCCGCCGCCTGGACCACAAATCCCAAAGCATTCTGCCGCCCACATAAAGCAGCACGAGTCCCGCAAAGATTTTAAAGTGATGCGGGTCAGGCAACCAGTTGATCCGGATCAGAGCCCCGGCAAAGACGCCGGGCAGGGTGCCCAGGGCCACGGTCAGGGTCAGCGGCCAGAGCAGGCGGCCTTCGCGCCAGTAGCGCCATACCCCGGCGGGGCAGGCCAGCACGTTGAAAAACTGGTTGGTGGCGCTGACGCTGGGGTTAACGTAGCCGAGAACGCTCATTTGAAAGGGCAGAAGCAAAAACGCGCCGGAAACGCCGCCCATGGAAGTTACGAACGAAACGCCCAGGGCCACGGCAAAGGGCAGAAAAGGCGAGCAGTCAATGCCTGCGGTGGGAAAATACATGGCTCCTCCCGCGAGTCGCGCCGGAAGTCCGGCCGGGCTGCGCCCGTTGATGCCGCAACGGCGGCGCGATCAGGATGATCACGGTTATAAGCATAACCGTGATTATTGTTTTTGTCATCCGGGCGCACGCACAAGAATGCGCCCGGCCGCGTCGGCAGGACGGAGCGCGCCCGTATCCTCCCGCATTGCCTGCCGGGCCCGAAATCGTTATATTCCTGGCGCACGGCCCGTGTTGGCGCAGGCCGCGCTGCAAACCGAGGGAGGACCATGCTGGCCATTTTGGATTACAAGGCAGGCAACCAGACAAGCGTGCGCCGCGCCCTGGAGCATCTGGCAATACCCTGCGCCATTACGGCGGATGCCGCAATTCTGGAAAGCGCCCGGGGCATCATCTTTCCGGGCGTGGGCGCGGCGGGGCAGGCCATGCGGGCGCTGCGCGCCGCCGGGCTGGACGCTGTCCTGCGCCGGGCCGTGGCCGCCGGGCAACCGCTTTTGGGCATCTGCCTGGGCTGCCAGATACTGCTGGAGCGCAGCGAGGAAAACGCCACGCCCTGCCTGGGCGTCGTGCCCGGCATCTGCCGCCGCTTTGAGGACGATCTCCGGCAGGAGGACGGTTCCCGGGCCCCTGTGCCGCACATGGGCTGGAACAGCCTGCGCGCGCGCGCTTCCTGCCGCCTGCTGGCGGGCATAGAACCCGCAGCGGAGTTTTACTTTGTGCACAGCTATTATGCGCAGCCCGATCCCGCCTTTGTGATCGCCACCACGCGCTATGGCCGCGAATTCTGCTCCCTCTACGGCCGCGACGGGCTCTGGGCCGCGCAATTCCACCCGGAAAAGAGCGGGCGGCCGGGGCTGGCCCTGTTGCGCAATTTTTATGACTATTGTCTGGAGGCGCGCCATGCTCAGTAAACGGGTCATCCCCTGCCTGGACGTGCGCGCCGGGCGGCTGACCAAGGGCATCAGATTCTCCGGCAACGAGGACATCGGCGATCCTGTGGAAAGCGCCCGGCGCTATTATGAAGAAGGCGCGGACGAGATAGTCTTTTACGACATTACCGCCTCGGCCGAGGCGCGCGGCATTTTTCTGGACGTGGTGGAGCGCGTGGCCGCGCAGATTTTCATCCCCTTTTGCGTGGGCGGCGGCATCGGCACTGTGGAGGATATGCGCGCCGTGCTTCTGGCCGGCGCTGAAAAAATCTCGGTCAATTCCGCGGCTGTGCAAAATCCCCGCATCATCGCCGAGGGCGCGGCTGCCTTCGGCTCCCAGGCCATTGTGGTGGGCATGGACGTGCTGGCCGTGCCTGCCGGCGAGAGCGTCCCCTCGGGCTATGAAATCGTGATCCACGGCGGGCGCAAGCGCATGGGCCTGGATGCCGTGGCCTGGGCGCGCCGTTGCGAGGAGCTGGGCGCGGGCGAGCTTTGCGTCAATTCCATTGACGCGGACGGCACCAAAAACGGGTACGAGCTTACGCTGACCCGGGCCATAGCCGATGCCGTGTCCATTCCGGTGATCGCCTCCGGCGGCGCGGGCGAGCCCAGGCACATGCTCGAGGCTGTGCGCGAAGGCGGGGCCTCGGCCGCGCTGATCGCCTCCATTGTGCATTACGGCGAGTACAGCATCCGGGATTGCAAGGAATACATGGCCGCGGCCGGGGCCAAAGTGCGGCTGACATGGTAGACGCCCGGCAGGCGCAAGCGCTGGCGGCAAAGCTGCCCGCTGCATTGACGCGATTGTTGCGCGGCGCGCAAAATGCCGACGCAGACGGCGGGCCGGGCCAAAAGCGCAACAACGGTCCGCGTCTGGCCGTGGCTTTTTCCGGCGGTCTGGACAGCCGTTTTCTCTGCCACGCGGCGCGGCTCTGTGGCGTCGACGTGCTGGCTCTGCACGCGACCGGGCCGCATATCCCGCAGGAGGAAAGCCGCGCGGCAATCCAATGGGCGCACGCCAACGGCCTGCCCCTGGCGCTTCTGCATTTCAATCCGCTGCTTTTGCCGGAGGCGGCGGCCAACAGCCGCGAGCGCTGCTATGTCTGCAAGCAGGGCTTGATCGCGGCCATGCGGGCCGTCCTGGCCGCCCGGGGCGAAACGGCCCGCCTGCTCTGCGACGGCAGCAATGCCGGCGATGGCAAAGCCTTCCGGCCCGGGCTGCGGGCTCTGGCCGAGGCCGGGGTGCGCTCGCCCCTGGCTGAAGCGGGGCTTTGCAAAGCCGCAATCCGCGCGCTGGCCGCGAGCACCGGCCTGGACAATCCCGGCCAGCGGGCCCGGCCCTGCCTGCTGACCCGGTTGCAGTACGGCCTTGCGCCCGATTCCGCGCTGCTGGCGCGTCTGGCCGCGGCCGAGGCGGCCCTGGCAAGGCTGCCCTCGCAGGACAAAGAGCCCGCACTGGGGGATTTTCGCCTGCGCCTGACCCCGGCCCCTGTTTTGCAGGTCACCCGCGTGCCCGCAAGCGCGCGGCACTTGCTGGACGCAATTCTGGCGCGCTACGGTTTCACTCCGTACACGCTGCGGGAAAGCGGCGCCGTGAGCGGCTTTTTCGACGCTGCGCCCTTGCGGCACGCGGCGTGCCTGCATTCTGCAACGTGCGCGCCGCTTGCGAAAAAGGCGTGAGCCGCCAGGGTTGCCGCAAAGGGGCTCTGGACTTTATTGAAAAAACGGCATAAGAATAATTGCTTATATCGTTTGCGTAAAAGAGCCGGGGGAGCACCCCGCCAGGAGGAAAATCATGGCTCACAAGAAAGTCGAACGGAAAAAAGAACTGGATCGCCGCCGCAAGCGCCGCGCCGAGCGTCTGAAGCAGCGCGTGCGTGAAGCCAGGGCCGCCAAGGCGTAAGGCGCGTTGCAGCGCAGCGCGGCCGTGGCCTGAGGGGATCTGCCCTGCGGGCTTGCGCTATGCTTTCCCGCGCCTTTGCCTGTTCCGTCAGGGTACTGTGTGCCCCTGCCCGGAAGCTTGGATCTCTCCGGGTGGGGTGTCGTTCGCGCGGGTTGGCCGGCAATATCCGCCTGGCTTTCCGGTTCAAGGCTTGTCAGGAATGCTCTGGCTTCCTTGCGGAAAGCGCGTTCGCTTGCCGCGAAAGAACCCCGTACGTCCCGGCGTCCGCAGCAACGGGCGCTTCATCTTCAGCATGGCGGACCTGCGGCTCCTGCGAGTCAGGCCCGCTGTTGACGTCGATCATGCCTATCTATGAATATCAATGCCCGCAATGTGGGCATCTGTTTGAGGAATGGGTCAAGGCTTCGGACGCGCATGGGCAGGAACCCTGCCCCCACTGCGGCGCGCCTTCGCCCCGGGTTATTTCCCACACGTCCTTTGTGCTCAAGGGCGGCGGCTGGTACGTCAGCGACTACGGCTACCGCAAGGGCATCAAGGAAGAGGGCGAGGCTCCGGCTCCGGGCACGAGCGACAAGCCCCAGGCGGCTGACGCGCCATCGGCCGCGGCTCCGGCCGCAAGCCCCGCAAGTCCTGCCGCAGCGCCCAAAAACGACGCATCCGCAGCCCCGCCCAAAGCCCCGGCGTCCCCCGCGGGCGGCAAAACCGGCGTCAATGCGGCTTCATGAGGAAATCATGATCGAACGCTACACCCGCCCGGAAATGGGCCGGATCTGGACTCTGGAAAACCGCTATCGCGCCTGGCTCGCCGTGGAGCTGGCCGTCTGCGAGGCGTGGTGCGAGATGGGCCGCATTCCGGCCGAGGCCATGCAAACGATCCGGGCCAGGGCCGAAGTCGACGTGGAACGCATTCTGACCATTGAGGAAACCACGCGCCATGACGTGATTGCCTTTCTGACCGCGCTGGAGGAAAAGGTAGGGCCCGAGGCCCGCTTCATTCACCTCGGCTGCACCTCGTCGGACATTGTGGATACGGCCAACGCCCTGTTGCTGGCTCAGGCCGGGGAAGTGATTCTCACGGATCTGGGCGCCCTTCTGGACGTGCTGAAAGATCTGGCTTTCCGGCACAAGGGCGTGCTCTGCATGGGGCGCACGCACGGCATCCATGCCGAGCCCACCAGCTTTGGCTTGAAAATGGCCGGCTTTTATGCGGAATTCTCGCGCCACCGTGTCCGGGTCCAGGCTGCTCTTGAAAGCGTGCGGGTGGGCAAGATTTCCGGGGCCGTGGGCACCTACGCCTTTCTTTCCCCGGAGCTTGAGAGCAAGGCCCTGGCCCGGCTGGGGCTCAGGGTCGATCCGCATTCCACCCAGATCATCCAGCGCGATCGCTACGCGCACTTTTTCACCTCTCTGGCGATTCTGGCCGGGGGCGTGGAACGGCTCTGCGTGGAGCTGCGCCATCTCCAGCGCACGGAAGTGCTGGAAGCGGAAGAGGGCTTCGCCAGGGGGCAGAAGGGTTCTTCCGCCATGCCTCACAAAAAGAATCCCATTTCCGCTGAAAACATGAGCGGCCTGTCGCGGCTGATCCGCTCCAACGCGCTGGCCTCCCTGGAGAATCAGGCCCTCTGGCACGAGCGCGACATCAGCCATTCCTCGGTGGAGCGGGTGATCATGCCCGATTCCACTATCCTGGCCGACTATGTTCTGGCCCGTCTTGCGCGCCTGCTCCGCGGGCTGACGGTCAAGCCCGAGCGGATGCGCGAGAATATGGAGCGTTCCTTTGGCCTTTATTTTTCGCAACGCGTGCTCACGGCCCTGATTGCCGCCGGGCTTCCCCGGCAGCAGGCCTATGAGGCCGTACAGCGCCTGGCTATGCAGAGTTGGGAAAGCCGCCGCCCCTTTCCGGAACTGGTGCAGGAGAATGCGGACATGCGCGCCCGGCTGGGCGAGGCACGTCTGGCGGAGCTTTTTGACCCCGCCTTTTATCTGCAGCATGAGGACGCCATTTTCGAGCGTGTCTTCAACTCCGGCGCGGCGGCAAACTGAGTCAGACAAAAATGTCCACCCCCGCGCCGGACAGACGCGGATGCAGACGGCCTGCTCCGATCAGGCCGGAGCCGCGCGGGCGCATACCGGCTACCCCGAGGAATCGACATGCAGGAGATCAAGCGACGTCTGGCCCGCCTCTTGGTGGAAAAATCCTACCGCGAAGGCGACTTCGTTCTGGCCTCAGGCCGCAGGAGCGACTATTATTTCGACTGCCGGGTCACCGCGCTGCAGGCCGAAGGGGCCTGGCTCATCGGCACGCTGTTCAATGATCTGCTCAAGGATCTCGACATCCGGGGCGTTGGCGGCATGACTATGGGCGCGGACCCCCTGGTCTCGGCCACCACGGTCGTCTCCTATGAGCAGGGCCGCCCGCTGCACGGGCTGCTGGTGCGCAAGGAGGCCAAGGGGCACGGCACCGGCCAGTTTGTGGAGGGGCTCGGCAATTTCAGCGCCGGCGATTCCGTGGCCATGCTTGAGGATGTGGTCACCACGGGCGGATCGCTGCTCAAGGCCTGCGACAGGGTAAAGGACGCCGGGCTTTCCATTGCGGCGGTCTGCGCTATTTTGGACAGAGAGGAGGGGGGGCGTGAAAAGCTTCAGGACGCAGGCTACAACCTGTTGGCGCTTTTCACTCGCAGGGAATTGGTGGAACTGGCCCGCTGAGGCCCGGCCGCCGCTTTCCGGCCGCGCCGCCGCATTCAGGCCGGCGGCTGCCTTCGGGCCCGCGCTGCTCCTGGCGCTGGCGCTGTTCTTCTGTTTCGCCCCCATGTCCGCCCGGCGCGCGCTGGCCGAGAACTGGCAGGCATCGTTGTACAACGAGGGCCTGCCTTCTCATCTGGTGGCTGTGGATAAAAATCGCCAGACCTTCCTTTTTTTCGAGAAAAAAAGCCCCCTCAAGCTCAAATATGCCTTCCCCTGCGTGACCGGGCAATTGGCGGGCGACAAGCAGACGCTCAATGATCTGCGCACGCCCGAAGGCATTTATTTTGTGGAATATAAAATCGCCAGCGGCCTGGACTTCAAGGAATACGGCGGCATTGCCTATACACTCAACTATCCGAACCCGGTGGATCGCCTGCGCGGCAAAACCGGCCACGGCATCTGGATTCACAGCAAGGGCTTCGGCCTTGTGCCTACGCGCGGCTGCGTGGCCATCGGCCTCAAGGAAATCGAGACGGTGGGGCCGCAGCTTCTGCCCGGCACGGCCGTGGTGCTGGCTGAAAAAGTGGATGAGCGCAACGTGCCCCGGCCGGACAACGGCACGGCCCGCGAGTTGCGCCGCCTGATGCAGCATTGGAGCAATGCCTGGGCCGCCCGCTCGCGCCGGATGTTTGAATATTACGATGCCGAGGCCTATTCCAGAGCCATGCCCGAAACCTTCGCGGCGTTCCGCGGGAATAAGGAACGCCTGTTCAAGATGCTTACCTTCATCAAAATTTACAATCGTGAAATTCATGTGCTGGAAGGGCCCGGCTACTGGGTGACCTGGTCCGAGCAGTTTTATACCGCTTCCAACCTTTCCACGGAAGGGGTGCGCCGTCTGTACTGGCAGCGCGGCAAAGACAAAAAATTTCGCATTGTGGGCATGGAATGGACGCCGCGTGACGTGGGCATGCTGGCGGACTTTAAAAAAGGCAGGCTTGTGGCTGAAGCCCTGCCCGTGGCTACCGACGCCTCTTCGGAAGCGCCCCTGCCCCCGCGCCTGGACATGCCCGAGACGGCGCCCGAGAGCGGCGCGGCCGGCGCGCCCGCTGCCCGGCCCGCCAAAAAATTGCCGGTCGTCAGCGAGCCGCTGGTTCCCCGGCGAACGCCCGCGCCGCCGCCGGCCGAGGTCAACTGGGGCGGCAAGCCCCGGCTGGAAGGCCGGGAAGAGCGCGCGGAGCAGGCGCCGGCGCAGACCGCCCCTCAGCCGCCAGAGGTGTTTGCCGAACCCGCTGCGCAGCCCGTGCCGGACACGCCGCGCGGGCAGGCTCCTGAAGCGCCGGATACCCCGGCAGTGACGCGTCAGGATCAGGCAGCTCCCGAAGTGGCGGCCAGGCCCGCGGCAGAGGCCGGGCAGCCGCAGGCCCTGGAGCTGACTGCGGAGCTGCGGGCGGATCTGGAACAGGCCGTGCGCACCTGGAATACGGCCTTTGCCGCGCGTTCCGGCTCCATTGCCCGGCTTTACGATCCGGCCCTGTACAACCGTGTGCCCGGCGTGCCGCGCGGCGCTGGATACGCAACGGCACGGCGTGAGCTTGAGCGCCTCTTCCGCGGAGCCTGGCTGACCGCCATCAATCGCCCGCCCAGGTTTGAAGTCCACGGGCAGGCGGTTGCGAGCCGCTGGGAGCAGTTGATCGCCGGGCCGGGGGGCGTGACGCAGGGTTTGCGCACGCTTTGGTGGCACCGGGGCGAGGACGGCAGCCTGCGCATTGTGGCTTCGGACTTCAGAGCCGCAGAGCTGGAGCTGGATGCCGACTATCTGGAAGACGTCAGCGCCGCGGTCAGCGCCACGCTGGAATCCTGGCGAAAGGCCTGGGAAGCGGGGCGGCTGGACGACTACATGGCCTTTTACGCTGCCGACGCGGTGCAGCAGGGACGCCGCGGAGCCCAGAACATCCGCCGCCAGAAGCAAAGCCTCTGGGCGCGGGTCAGGCCCACATTGGTGCAGCTTTCCGGGCTGCGGCTGGTCATGGACAGGCGCGGCATCCGCGCGGACATGAATCAGATCTATGCCGACAGCGCCGGACACGGCGATCGGGGCGTCAAGACCATGCTGTTGCGCTTTGACGGCACGCAATGGCGTATCCAGCGCGAGGATTGGGCCGCCCGGCCTGCCGCGCCCGGCGCGTCGCCCGCGCAGGAGGGGGGCCGTTGAAATATAAGGAGCGGCTGTGCATCATCTTCATGCGCGATAACGGCCCCCGGCGCAGCTTTCGCGTGCATCGGGGCGGGTTTTACGCGACCCTGGCTTTTTTTGCCTGCCTGCCTTTGCTCGCGCTGGCTCTGGGCTGGCAGACCTGGCGGCTCTGGCAGGAAAATGCCCTGCTGCGGGACAATGTTCTGCGTTTTGAAAGTGATTATCAGGAAGCTCAGGCCACGGCCGAACGTCTGCAAAATCTGGAGGAGCTGTTGCGCGAGGACGGCGTGCCGGGTCGTGAGCTGGTGCTGCGCAAGCTGGCCGGCGCGGATGAGGCCCAACGCCTGCCCGCCGCCCCGGCGCAGGGCGCTCCGGCGGACAATGCGGAAGACGGCGCGCGCCCGCTCATGGGCGAAGGGCCCGGCCATGAAGAATTTCCGGCCATTGACGCCGGCTATGTGAAGGTCGGCAATGTGCAGGCCAGAGCCCTGCACGACAGAAAGCTGCGCATTGCCCTGGATTTGCGCAATACGGACAATCAGAAGATCGCCTCCGGCACGGTGCTGGGCACGCTGATCTCCGCTGACGGGAGAAAGAGCGCGCTCGGATTCGAGCAGGAAGATGTGGGCAATTTCCGTATCAGCCGGTTCAAACGCACGGTAATGGTCGCGCGTTTGCCCGGGCAGGTGAGCCTCGTCAATGCCCAGGTCATCCTGGAAGTCCGCACCCAGGACAACAAGGTGGTCTACCGGAATATCTTTGCCGTGGAACGTTGAGCCGGGTGCGCGAGCTTCATCATCTTCTTCAGAGACAGGCGCAGGCGAAATTTACTTTCGCCGTGAAGCGCCGGAGCGAGCGTTTTAGAGCGGTTTGATAATGAAATTATCCAAACCGCTCTGGCGACAGCGTTAGAGCATTTTCTCTTTGAAAATGCTCTGCTGACGCGAAAGAGGCAGCCGCCGCAACGCGGCGTACATTCAGGCGAAAACCGCGGTTTTCGCCTGAATGCCACCTTTGACTTTCATAAAAAGTCAAAGGTAATCTGCTCTAGAGCAATTTGACTTTCAAAAAATTCTCTAGGATAAGGAAAAACCATGCCAAACGTCGTCACCCGTTTCGCGCCCAGCCCCACCGGGCATCTGCACATCGGCGGCGCGCGCACCGCCATCTTCTGCTGGTTGTTGGCGCGCCATTACAAGGGCCGTTTTCATCTGCGCATTGAGGATACGGATCTGCTGCGATCCAAACAGGAATACACGGATTCCATCCTGGCTTCCATGCGCTGGCTGGGCCTGGACTGGGACGGCGAGCCCGCCTATCAGACGCAACGCACGGATCTGTACAACAGCTATGTGGACAAGCTGCTGCAAACAGGCCACGCCTATTGGTGCTCCTGTTCGACCGAGGAAGTGGAGGCCATGCGCGCGGAGGCCCGGCAAAAGGGCCTGAAGCCGCGCTACAGCGGGCTGTGTCGCACGCGCGATCTCGGCCCGGGCCCGGGCCGCTGCGTGCGCCTCAAGGCTCCGCTGGCGGGCAAGGTGGTTTTTGACGACATGGTCAAGGGAAAAATCGCCGTGGACGCGGGCGAGCTGGATGATATGGTCATCCGCCGGGCCGACGGCATGCCCACCTACAATATGGCCGTGGTGGTGGATGATCACGAAATGGGCATCAGCCATGTAATCCGCGGCGACGATCACGTTTCCAACACCCCGCGCCAGATCCTGATCTATGAAGCCCTGGGCCTGCCTGTGCCGCGTTTCGGGCATGTGCCCATGATTCTGGGACCGGATCGCCAGAAGCTTTCCAAACGCCACGGCGCGCGCGCGGTCATTGAGTATCAGAAGGACGGCCTGCTCCCGCAGGCCCTGGTCAGCTATCTGGTGCGGCTCGGCTGGTCCCACGGCAATCAGGAGCTGTTCAGCCTGGAAGAACTGGTACGGTATTTTGACGGCGCGAACCTCAACCCCGCGGCCGCGGCCTTTGATCCGGCCAAGCTGGAGTGGTGCAACGCCCATTTCATGCGCGAGCTGCCCCTGCCCGAACTGGCAGCCCTGGTCAGGCCTTTCGCGGCGGAAGAGGGCTACGGCGATATTTCCCAGGACAGGCTTGAGGCCTTGTGCGTCATGTTCCGCGAGCGGGCCAACAACCTCAAGGCTTTGGCCCAAAGCTTCCGGCCCCTGCTCGTGCCCGCCGCCCAACTGGTCTATGCGGAAAAGGACGCGGCCAGGCATTTTACGGATCAGGGCAAGGCCCATCTGCGTGCTCTGGCCGGGATATTCAAGGCCTGCGAGCCGTTCACGGCCCAGAGTCTGGAATCCGCGCTCAACGCCTATGTGGCGGACAACGGCCTGAAATTCAAGGAAGTGGCTCCGCCGCTGCGCACCGCCCTGATGAGCTTCATGGGCGGCTCGCATCTCAACGAGATCATGGCCTTTCTGGGCCGGGAAGAAACCCTGGCGCGTCTGGAGCGCGCCGCGGGCTGACGCCGCGCCTTTTCAGGGCCCATTGCGCGCGCAGGCAGGAAGTTCCCTGCCTGCGCTTTTTTCTTGGCATAACAAGACGATTTCCCGGGAGCGTCTTCAGTCTGCCCCTCAAGGGGCACAGCTTTAGAGCATTTTCAGAGAGAAAATGCTCTGGAGCCGCAGCAGCCGCCTTGCCCATATCCTCAGGCCGCGCAGCCATGTCCTCTTGCCATTATTGAGGCTTTGAGCTATAGAGGCCGTTCCATTACGCACACTCCGGCACGGCTCGGGGTGTCCGGCCGGCAGGCGCGCGTGGCGTCTGATCCACCGGCGGATAGGAGCCCGTCAGAAACCGGAGTGGAGGAAACAACCCTCTGGAGGATTGCAATGGCTTACGTCAGCATGAAGCAGATGCTGGAAACCGGGGTGCACTTCGGCCACCAGACCCGGCGCTGGAACCCCAAAATGCGCCCGTATATCTTCGGCGCGCGCAACGGCATTCATATCATTGACCTGCAACAGACCGTGAAGCTCTTTCGCGTGGCCTACGACAAGGTGGTGGACGCGGTGGCCAGGGGCGGCAAGGTGCTCTTCATCGGCACCAAGCGCCAGGCCCAGGAGGCCGTGGCCGCCGAGGCCAGCCGCGCCGGGCAGTTCTATGTGGCCAACCGCTGGATGGGCGGCACGCTCACCAATTTTGTGACCATCCAGAAAAGCGTGGAGCGCCTCAAGAAGCTGGAAGCCATGTTTGCCGACGGCTCCATCAACCGCTACCAGAAAAAGGAAATCCTTTTGCTGGAGCGCGAGATGAACAAGCTGGAGCAGACCCTGGGCGGCATCAAGAATATGGATCGCCTGCCGCAACTGGCCTTTGTCATTGATCCCAACCGCGAGGACATTGCCGTCAAGGAATGCCGCAAGCTGGGCATCCCCATTGTGGCCGTCACGGACACCAACTGCGATCCGGACGTGATCGACTACATCATCCCTGGCAATGACGACGCCATCCGGGCCATCAAGCTCTTTGTGACAGCCTTTTCCGAGGCCTGCCTGGAAGGCGAGGCCATGCGCAAGGATCACAAGGCCGATGCCGCCAATGCCGAGGAAGCCATGCAGAAGGCCGCCGCGGAAAGCGCCCCCGCTCCTGAGGCCGCCGCGGAAAGCAGCCCGGCCCCCGAAGCCCCTGCGCCGCAAGCCGCTCCGGCCGAGTAAGCGGGATTTCAGCTGTGTCTTTTCGGGGCAGCGCAACCTGTGACGGGCGGCGCTGCCTTCCGTATAGAACGCGATGCGTTCCAACTCCGGGCAGCCGGACATCTTTTGGAGAATGCAATGGCAATCAGTGCTCAACTGGTGAAAGAACTGCGCGACAAGACCGGCGCAGGCATGATGGATTGCAAGAAAGCCTTGGTGGAAGTGGACGGCGATCTGGAAAAGGCTGTGGACTGGCTGCGTCAGAAGGGCATGGCCAAGGCCGCCAAAAAATCCGGTCGCGCCACCTGTGAGGGCCTGGTCACTGCCGTGACCAGCCCGGACGGCAAGCATGTGGCCATGGCGTCGCTGCTGTGCGAAACCGACTTTGTGGCGCGCGGCGAGCAGTTTCAGAGCATGGCGGCGCGCGTGGCCCAGGCCGTGCTGGAGCATGATCCGGCTGACCCCACGGCCCTGGACGGCGTGGTGGGCGACGAGGTCAGGCAGCTTATCGCCGCGGTGGGCGAGAACATGCAGCTCGGCAAGTTCGCGCGCCATACCCGCCAGTCCGACAACGAGGCCATCGGCCAGTACATTCATGCCAACGGCAAGATCGGCGTGCTGGTCTTTCTGAACTGCGGCAGGGCCGAGAGCGTGGACACGCCCGACGTCAAGGCGCTGGCCAAGAATCTGGCCATGCAGGTGGCCGCGGCCAGCCCCCTGGCCCTGGACGCTTCCAGCCTGGAACCGGCTGCTGTGGAGCGCGAGCGCGAAGTTTACCGCCAGAAAGCCCTGGAGGAAGGCAAGCCCGCCAATATCGTGGACAAGATCGCCGACGGCGCGGTGAAGAAATTCCAGAAAGAAGTCTGCCTGCTGGAGCAGCCCTATATCCGCGACGACAAGAAAAGCGTCAGTGGCGTGGTGCGCGAAGCGGCCAGGGCCGTGGGCGACGAGATCACGGTGACGGGCTTCACGCGCATTCAGTTGGCCGCCGAATAAACGCTCTATCAGAGCAGATTACCTTTGACTTTTTATGAAAGTCAAAGGTGGCATTCAGGCGAAAAACGCGGTTTTCGCCTGAATGTACGCCGCGTTGCGGCGGCTGCCGCTTTCGCGTCAGCAGAGCATTTTCAAAGAGAAAATGCTCCAGCCTGTGGCCGCGCAAAATGCGCCACGCGTTATCGTCAGGTTGACAGGGGGGCTTCGGCCCCCTTTTTTGTTTTTTACGAACAGGGCGCGGATGTTGCCCGCGTTTTCGAGCGTTTTGCTCATGAAATTAGCAAAACGCTCTAAGCCCGCAGCCGCCGGGGCATTTTTGACAGGAACTCGCCCTAATAGGGAATCCGCTCAAAAACCTTGCGGCGCGGGGTCAGGGAAATGTGGTAATACTGATTTTGGGGAATATAGATATAGGGCACATCCTCGCTGCGCTGGCGCAGAAAAAGGGTGATCAGCACCCGGTTGATGGCCTGATGCCCCACGATCAGCAAGGGCGAATCCCCGGCCAGAAAGAGCGCGCGCCTCAGGCCGCGCTGCACGCGCTCGCGCAGAATGGCGTAACTCTCGCCGTTGGGATAGGCGTAACCGAATTTGTCGGCATTGCGCCCGGCCGTTACTTCGGGCATGCGCTCGCGGATTTCGGTATAGAGCATTCCCTCGCAATCTCCGGCCCAGATTTCGTCGAATTCCTTGAGGGCCATGACATGCGCGCCGGGCCGTTCTGCCAGCACCGGGGCCGCGGTCTCGTGCGAGCGGAGCCGGGTGGAGGTAAAGACCCATTCCACTTCCCGGCCGCGCAAATGCCGGGCCAGGGCCTCGGCCTGAGCGCGCCCCTTGGCCGTGAGCGGCGGGTCGCCGCCGATGCGGCCCTGCACGTTGAATTCGGTCTGGCCGTGGCGGGCCAGATACAGGCTGTGCACCCAGACGCTGACCAGAATTTCGCGAATGGCGGGATAATAGGGCGAACCTTCGCAGGCGCGCTCGTCCAGAATGCGGTTGGCCGTGGAATCCACGCAGAGCCAGAATTTTTCCTCGCCTAGCGGGTCATAGATGGTCTGGTAGTAGTCGATGCGCTTGAGAAAGCTTTGCAGCGCCTCTTCCTCGCTGTAGGCCGCGTATTCTGGCAGCGTGGTCTTGCGGCGGATGCAGGCGTTGAGCAGGAGCGGGTCTTCGTTGACGCATTCCACAAAGAGCACGGGGTAGTCATTGAGCGTCTTTTCAATGAGCGCGCGCCGGGCGCGGCTGGCGTTGGTGGCGTCCAGAATGGCCACCTCGCCGCCTTCGGCCAGCCAGGTCCGGGCCTGCTGCATATTGCGGCGGGCGATCAGCTCGCGGGCCTCGCGGCCGAAGCTGTTGTCAGGATTATAAAAATCCGGCTCCGTGGATTCCGCGCCCATCATGGCCCGGCGCATGTCGCCGTTGTTGAAGATTCTGGCCTGAATGCCTTCAGCCAGCAGACCGTCGCGAATGCGGCGGGCCAGGGTGGACTTGCCGCGCGCGGGCAGGCCGACCATGGCCACATAGAGTTTCTGCATCTTTTCCTCCCCTGGGGATCATGGTAGGGGAAAAGTTCGCAAAACGGAAGATACTGTATGCCTACTGCACTGTCAGCTTCAAAAAGCGCTTTTTGCCCAGTTTGATCACATATTCCCCGGCAGGCAGCGGAGCCAGCGCGTCGTCGCAACGCACGCCGTCCACCGAGAGCGCGCCTTCCTTGATCAGGCGCTTGGCTTCGCCCCGGCTTTTGACCAGCCCGGCGGCTTCCAGAAAGGCCGGGGGCGTGCTGGCCTCGCCGTGTTCACAGGTCAGCCCGGGCGCGTCGGCGGGCACCCCCCCGTCAGCGAACACCGCGTTAAAATCCTGCCGGGCCTGGTCGGCGTCTTTCTGGCTGTGGTAACGGCAGACCATCTCATGTGCCAGCATTTCCTTGGCGGCCTTGGGGTGCTGACGGCCCTGCTCCACGTCCTCTTTCAGCGCCGCAATCTCCTCCAGGCTTTTGGCTGAGAGCAGCTCGTAGTAACGCCACATCAGCGCGTCGGAAATGCCCATGACTTTGCCGAAGATCTCTGACGGCGGCTCGTCAATGCCGATATAGTTGCCGTAGGATTTGGACATCTTGCGCACGCCGTCCGTGCCTTCCAGCAGGGGCACGGTCAAAATGCACTGGCTCTCCTGACCGTAATGGGCCTGGAGGTTGCGGCCCACCAGCAGATTGAACTTCTGGTCCGTGCCGCCCATTTCCACGTCGGTTTTCAGGGCCACGGAGTCATAGCCCTGGCAAAGCGGATAAAGAAATTCGTGGATGGAGATGGGGCGCTGCTCGCGGAAGCGCTTTTCAAAGTCGTCGCGCTCCATCATCCGGGCCACAGTATAGCTGGAGGCCAGTTTGATGAAGTCCGCGGCGTCCATTTTGCCCAGCCAGCCGGAATTGAATTCCACCAGGGTTTTGGCCGGGTCAAGGATTTTGAAGACCTGCTTTTTGTAGGTTTCGGCATTGGCCAGAACCTGTTCCCCGGTAAGTGGGGGACGGGTTTCCGAGCGTCCGGAAGGGTCGCCGATCCGGCCCGTGAAGTCGCCGATCAGAAAGATGACCGTGTGCCCCAGCTCCTGAAAGTGGCGCATTTTGTGCATTACCACCGTGTGCCCGAGGTGCAGGTCAGGGGCCGTGGGATCAAAGCCCACTTTCACGCGCAGAGGCGCGCCGCGGGAGAGCTTTTTGCGCAGTTCGTTCTCGTCGATAAGCTCGGCCACGCCACGCTTGATCAAGGCCATTTGCCTGTCGATATCCGTCATTGCCGTACCCTTGTGAAAGCTGCGGTAAAAAATGCCGGGCGCAACGCCAGGGCGGCGTCGCGCGAAGACGGAATCTGATACCCTTTTGGACGCGGCGCTGTCAAATTTACGGCTGTCTGCCCGGGTATGGCAGGCCAGGCCGGCGAATTTTTTTCGGCAGGGAAGGCGAATTCTTTTGCGCCGCGGATGCAGTTCACGCCTGTGTATGAGGAGCAAAAGACGAGCCTGACCACGCCGGAAGAGAAAAGGGCCGGCTGTGCTACAAGCCGAGCAGGGCGAAGACGCGGCTTTCGCTCAACCCCCCATGCGCGGCAAGAGCCCCCGCGCTGTCCCCGGCGATCATGCTCAGGGTGTCGCCCAGCACGTCCTCCACCTCATCATCCTGCAAAAGCGACGGGGCGCTGATGTTGACCGTGTCCTGCACGGCTGCCGGGGTGGAGCTGGAATCTTCCTTGTCGGGCAGAAGAAAAGAAAAGGGAGCCGAAGGGGTGATGCCGGAAATTTCCATGAGGCGATCCTTTATGGCTGTGCGCCGCAAGCGGCGGGTTGGGGTCAAACTTTCCGCCTCGCGGGCGGCTGCTCTGGAATATGCAAGTTCAATACCAGAATATTTGACACAACAGCCGGATGTTTTCCTGGAGCGGTTTGCCAGAGCATTTTCTCTTTGAAAATGCTCTGCTGACGCGAAAGCGGCAGCCGCCGCAACGCGGCGTACATTCAGGCGAAAAACGCGGTTTTCGCCTGAATGCCACCTTTGACTTTCATAAAAAGTCAAAGGTAATCTGCTCTAGCTGATTTCATTAGCAAAACGCTCTAAAAAAGTTCTTATTGCTTGTGTATCTTGGGGCGCGTTTGCCTGGCTGCCGGAGCAGCCTGAGGCGCGCGGGGGTCGCTCCTGCCTTGAGCGCGGAGCACCGCTTTGGCGTCCGGGTCGCCGTTTTTGGCGGCCAGCCGGTACCAGCGGGTAGCCTCGCTCAGGTTGCGGGGCACGCCCGTGCCCTGATCATACATCAGGCCCAGACTGTACTGGGCGGCGGGTTCGTTCTGCTCCGCGGCCTTGCGGTACCATTCCACGGCCTTGTTGTAATCCTGGGGCACGCCCCGCCCCTGCTCGTACATAAAGCCGAGGTTGTACTGGGCCTCGGCGTAGCCGCGCTCGGCCGCGCGCGTGTACCACTGCACGGCCTTGGCCGGCTCCTGGGCAAAGCCGCGGCCCTCGGCATACATATAGGCCAGATTGTTCTGGGCCTTGAGGTGATCCTGCTCCGCAGCCTGCTCAAACCAGTGCGCGGCTTTGGTGTCGCTCTGATTGTCGCCCTTGCTGTTCATATAGATCCAGCCCAGGGAATACTGGGCCGAGGCAAGGCCCTGATTGGCGGCCCGGCTGTACCAGTCCACGGCCGCGTTTTCGTCCTTGCGCACGCCCCGGCCGTAGGCATAAAGATAGCCCAGGTTGTACTGGGCCATGGCCAGCCCCTGTTCGGCGGCCTTGCGGAACCAGCGCGCGGCCTCCCGGTAATTGCGGCGCACGCCCTGCCCGGCGGCCAAAGCCGTGCCCCAGGCGTTCATGGCGCTGATGTCGCCCTTTTCCGCGGCCTGGCGGAACAGCGTGGCCGCGCGTTGCGTGTTTTTCTTGACGCCCTTGCCTTCCAGGGTCAGGCGGCCCAGAACGTAGAGGGCCTCGGCATTTTCCTTGTCGGCCAGGGGCTTGAGCAGGGCCGCGGCCTTGGCGAAGTCCTCCCTGTCCAGAGCTTCCTGGGCCTGGCGCAGGGAGGCGGCCTCGTCGGCGCGGGCTGTGGAAAGCAGCGGGCTCAGCGGCCAGAGGCAGAGCGCGGCCAGCAGAAAGCAGATCAGAAAACAACGCGATTTCATGGTTATAAACTCGCCAGCGTTTGGGTCCAGTTCGGATTTTCGCTGCCTTTGACCATCATGGCCTGCAGGGCGCAGTAGGTCCGGCGGGCATCCTGCACCGCGGCGCTGCGCCACCACGCGACCGGATCTTCCCAGACCCGGTTGACTTTGGCTGCGGCTTCCTCGGCCGTGGCATGCCAGATGCCCGCGCGGGCCAGCACATCCAGCAGGGCCTCGCTTTCCGGGGCCAGCGGCCAGACATCGCGCGTCCAGTACAGGACTGTGGGCACATTGGCGGCCAGGGCCTCCAGCATGGTGGTGCCGTGGTGATCCAGCACCAGCAGGCGGCAGCTCAGCATCTGCGGCGTCAGGGGCCCGGTGCACAGCCGCACGCGCGGAAAGCGCGGCAAAAGCCAGACAGCGTCCTGCAGGGCGCCGGGCACGTCAAAATAGGGCCGGTAAAAGGTACGGGCTTGCAGGGCGCGATCCAGAGCCTCGAAGAACCACTGCTTGTCCTCGCGGTATTGGATCGTCTGCAGGGGCGTGGGGTGGGCGTCCAGGCGATACTGGCACGCGGGCATTTCCGCGCCCACAAAGAGCAGATGCGACGCGTGCTTGCCGTGCCAGCGCCCGGCCAGGCGGGCAATCTGGGGATACGGCAGGGGAATGAAATTGCCCCGGCTGCCCGCATGTTCGCTCCAGCCCCAGGTGGCGAAGGCATGCTGGCTGTATTCCACCAGGGCCGTATCGCAAATGACCCGCACCTGGCCGTAGTTGCCGCCGTGCTGCACATACATCAGGCGGTTGCCGCGCCCGCGCCAGACAGCCAGCTTCTGGCGGTAGGCGGCGTCCTCATAGGCCGCAATGCCGGCCACGCGCAGGCGGGGCGGCAGAATCTGCGGCTTGAGTTCCTGCGGATGGCGCAGATCCCGCAGCGAGTGCGGCAGGGCTTTCAGGAAAAGGGGCAGGGGGTCCAGCGGCAGATCCGCGCGCGCGCCCGTGGCCGCGCTGCCGAACGTGGCGGCCAGCGGCTGCGAACGATCCTCGCCGTGGCTCATGTGCAGCAGGGACAGGGAAAAGCGCAGGCTCTGCCAGAGGCTCATGCCTTTGAGCCGCGGAAAAGGCAGGCGCAGCATCTGGCGGCGCGCCCAGCGGCGCAGAACCTGCTTGAGATCCCCGGAAGGCTTTTGGCCGTAAGTCCTTTCCAGCGGCGGCAGCATTTCCTTGCGCCAGGCTGTGGGCCAGCGGGCTTCCAGCAGGCGGGAGAAAAGCCAGTGATTGAAGGAATGCCCGAGCGCGCCGCGCAGCCTGAAGTCTTGATCGCTCAAAAAGCTGAAGGCGCATTCTTCCGGCAGCAGGGGCACGCGCAAGGGCAGATGCCCCCAGACCGCGGTCATGGCTTTGACCCGCTGCCAGCGTTCCACGATCTGTGTGGCCACGTCCACGGCCCAGGGCGTGAGCAGCGTTTCCCAATAGGCCGCGGGCAAGGCGGCGCTGTGCGGGCAGAGCCGGGCGGCCAGGGCGGGCAGGTTGTCCACGCAGAGGGCCTGGGCCTCTTTGGCGGTTTGCTCCAGCACCTTGAGCTCGCGCAAAGGCTCCGGGGCAAAGACATACTTGTCCTCCCAGTCCGGGAAGAAGTCTTCCTGGCCGGCGAAGCACCAGGGCCCCGCGGCCCAGTGCGTTTCGGGATCGGCGTCGCGGGGCATGCGCCCCAGGATCAGGCTTGTCTCGTCTTTCATTTCTGCGCTCATGCTCTGTCCAGATCCGCCCAGGTCAGGACCGTGTCTTCAGGCAGATCGCGCCGGGCGCGCAGGCCGAGAACCTCATCGAAGTGCCGCGGGGAAATGCCGTGGGCCGGGCGTTTCCAGGTCAGATCCGCGGCGCTCAGGGCCTGCCCGGCAGGCACGGCGCGCGCCGTGACCAGAGAGCGCCGGGCATGTCGCCGGGCGGGCTCCTCCTGGGGCAGGGCGCGCACCTCCAGCTCGCCCACGGCGGCCAGGGTGTTTGTGAGCCGGGCGTAAAAATGCCGCAAATCCTCTTTGTCCATGGCGTGATAATGGTCATTGCCGGGCAGGGATTTGTCATGGCTGAAGTGCTTTTCCAGCACGCGCGCGCCGAGCAGCACCGCGGTTTCCAGCATGTGCATGTCTTTGGGCAGGGTGTGGTCGGAATAGCCGATCACATGCTGCGGGAAATGGCGCTTGAGCGCCGGGATCATGCCCAGGGCCGCGTTTTCGTCGGCTGTGGGATAGTTCAGCACGCAGTGCAGCAGGGCCAGCTTGTTGCCTTTGGCCTCAATCCATTCCACAGCCTCGGCCACTTCGTGCAGATGCGCCGCGCCGGTGGAAAGCAGGATGGGCTTTTTGAAATCGCAGAGAATCTCAATGAAAGGCTTGTTGGTGATGTCCGAGGAGGAAATTTTGAACACATCCATCAGGTCGTTGAGAAAATGCGCGGATTCCACATCAAAGGGCGTGGACAAAAAGGCAATGCCCGCCGCGTCGCAATGCTTTTTGAGGGCCTCAAATTCATTTTTCCAGAACGCGTCGTGCTTTCTGAAAAGTTCGTACTGGCTTTTGGTGGGTTCCTTGCTCGTGTCCCAGTAGGCCGGGGAATCCCTGGAGGCCAGGCTGGCCGCCTTGTACGTCTGGAATTTGATGGCGTCGGCCCCGCCTTCCGCGGCCTCGTCGATGAGCCGCCGGGCAATGTCCATGCTGCCCTCGTGGTTCACGCCCGCCTCGGCGATCACATAAGGCAGCGGGATGCGGGTTTCCGGAGCAGCGGTGGCAAATATATCGGTAAGTTTCATGACGCGTTCCTTGCAGCAATGAATGAAACATTTTTTATACGCCTTTGCGTCGCAAAAGAAAAGCGTGCGGCCAGGGCCCGCAGGAGCTGGGCATGGAAAAAAGAGTGCTGCATAACGCAGTACAGAAGGGAAAAGAACAGGTATCCTGCCTGCGCAAGACGGCGTGCGTCGCCGGGTTGCGGCGGGCAGAGCGGGGGGATTCCGCCGCGTTTTGCCTTTGCGTTCCCCTTGGGCTATGCTGCCGGGGCAGCCTGCCTTTGAGTGCTCTCACGCCGCACACGACGCGCGGCGTCATTGTTGTGCACAGGTCGCTGCCCACAGCAACGAGGCGTATCGTTTCGGCTTGATAAGCCCTTGAAAAAACGCGATGTTTCCAGGGCGCATCGCGCGGGCGCGTTGTTTCGGGCCATATTTCGCAGGGGAAGAGCATGCAGCAAACCGCGCTGGGCTACGGCAGCGCCCTCTTGGCCACTCTGATCTGGTCGGGCAACTTTGTGGTGGCCCGGGCCCTGGCTGATCTGATTCCGCCGTGGCAGTGCAATTTCTGGCGCTGGCTGGTGGCCCTGCTGGTGCTTCTGCCCTTTGCCGGTCCTCATCTGCGGCAGGACTGGCCCGGCATCAGGAAGCACTGGGGCTATCTTTCGCTCATGGGCATCCTGGGCGTCACGCTCATGAATACGCTGATCTACAAGGCCGGGCAGAGTACGGAAAGCCTGAACATGGCCCTGCTGGTGCCTACCGCGCCCATTGTGATCCTGGTCTTCTCCCGCATTCTCTATGGCGAGCCGATCACGCCGCGCCGTCTGGCCGGGGTGCTTGTGGTGCTGGCGGGCGTGCTCATTCTGGTCAGCCGGGGGGAGTGGCAGCGTCTGGCCGGGCTCAAAATCAACAGCGGGGACTTCTGGGCCCTTGGCTGCGCGTTCTGTTTCGGCCTGTATTCGCTCTTCATGCGTCGGCGGCCGCGACAGATTTCGCCTTTGAGCTTCAATGCGGCCACCTTCAGCCTGGGCCTGCTGTGCGCGCTGCCCTTTACCGTGGCCGAGGCCTGCCTGTTGCCCCTGCCCCGGCTTTCCCCGACATTGATCACGGGCGTTCTGTATGCCGGCATAGGCTGCTCCTTTGCCGCTTTCTGGTTCTGGACCCTGGCGGTGGACAGGATTGGCCCGGTGCAGGCGGGCATTGTGTATTACAGCCTGCCGGTTTTCGCGGCAGTGGCTTCGGTGCTGGTGCTGCACGAAACCATTGCTCCGCCTCAGGTGTTGGGTGGCCTGCTGGTGATCGGCGGCATTCTGGTGGCCACCCTGGTTGTGCCGCGACAGCGCGGCCGGTAGCGCATTGTGTGTTTGAAAACAGGTGTGCGCCATATCGTTGCCGTGGCGCAACAGCAGGCAACAGGCGCGGGCCGGCTGCCGCGCAGAGGAGATCAGTATGCCGAAAACGCAGGCGCAGCGCATTGTTCTGGCCACGCACAACGCGGGCAAGGTGCGCGAGTTGGCGGAATCCCTGACCGGCTTTGGCGTGGAGGTGCTGGGGCTTGCCGAAGCCTGCCCCGATCTCGCGGAAATTGAGGAAACCGGCACGACCTTTGAGGAAAACGCCTTGATCAAGGCCCGCTGCGTGGCCGGGATCGCAGGGCTTGTGAGCGTGGCCGACGATTCCGGGCTTGAAGTGGACGCGCTCGGCGGCGCGCCCGGCGTGTATTCGGCCCGGTATGCGGACGACTGGCCCGGCCTGCCCGGCGAAAGCCGCGATCAGCGCAATATCCGCAAACTTCTGCATGTGCTGGCGGGCGTGCCCGAAGGCAAGCGGAGCTGCCGTTTTGTGAGCTGCATGGCCGCGGTGCGGCCCGACGGCGTGGAAATGACCGTGCGCGGCCTGTGGGAAGGGCGGCTGCTCATGGCCCCGCGCGGCGAAAACGGCTTCGGGTATGATCCGTTGTTTTTTGACCCGGTCATCGGTCGGGCCGCGGCCGAACTCTCGCGGGAGGAAAAAAATGCCCGCAGCCATCGCGGCAACGCTGTGCGCGCGTTGCTGGCCCGCTGGCGGGAATTCATGCGGCCCTGATTTTTGCCGGATCGGCGGGGCCGCGCTCTTGCCGTAGAGACGGGGCTGCCTCGCCATTGAAATCCCGCGCCCCTGCCCAGTCAATCTGCTCTAAACTTTTTCCCGCGCCTGCCGTTGAGAGAGGAGACGAAAAGCACGCAGCGGCTGCGTCGCGCTCCGGCCGCCGCATAGGCAAAAAATGCTTTGCACGCATTTTGCATGGATTTTTGCCAAAGCCCGTGGCACTGGCCACAGGCCCACGTCCTGGCGCGGCGCATATCTTCTGTTTGGGGCAGGATTGCGGCGAAAAACGCGGCAATGCTCCGGCGGCTTGTTGCGGTCGCCCGCTCTGAGGCAAAGCGACAGGCAACCGCGGCAGCGACAGCGCTGCACAACGAGCACACGAGGGCGCATATGGCAATCAGCATTTCCGGCTCCAACGCCATCTCCGGGCTTGGCGGCTCGGACACCAATTTTGACGATGCACTTGCCAAGCTCAAGAAAATAGAGTCCACGCAACTGAACCGTCTTGAGGCCTGGAAAGACGACTGGAAGTTGCGCTACGATGCCTTCGGCACGATCATCGAGCAGGTCCAGGCCGCCAGTAAAATGCTCGGCAGCCTGAGCGACCGCAATACCTTTGTGGCCAAAAACGTCACCAGCAGCGATCAGAATGTGGTCACGGCCGTGGCCAATGCCTCGGCTCAGGACGTGCAGCACCGCATCAAGGTCACGCAGGTGGCCAATAACGCCATCTGGGCCAACATCGGCCAGATCTTTGACTCCAAAACCGAGAGCATCACCAATGAATCCACGCCCGCTGCGGGCACGGACTTCACCTTTACCTACGCGGGCAAAGAGCACAGTATTCATATCCCCAAAGGCACCACCCTGGATTCCTTTGCCAGCCTGGTCAACAATGCCACGGAAAACCCGGGCATCAAGGTCAGCCTGATCCAGAGCGGCGGCGGCTATGTTTTTCAGATCGCGGGCAAGGACACGGGCGCGGACAATAATCTGATCATCCACGACAATGCCTATCTCAAGGGCATGAGCGCGGCGGGCAGCACCTCCACCTGGCTGACCGACAAGGCCCTTGATCCCTCGGCCACGCTCACGAACCCCGGAACCTACGCCTTTGACGTGGTCATGCAGGACGGCCGCAAAAAGACCATCACACTCAAGGGCGATGCCACCAATGAAGAGCTGCGAGACGCGCTCAACACCCAGCTCGGCGGTGACCCGGTGGCCAGCCTGGACGCCTCCGGCAACCTGGTGCTGGAGCGCGTCAAATCCTTCAGCAAGCGCAAGAGCGAGGATGACGCCTACAGACCGGCGGGCACGCGCATATCCGTGGGCAGCAACATCAATGATCCCTTGATCTCCGGCACGTCCACGGAAGTTCTGAAGTTTCAGCTGACCATGAGCGACGGCAATACCCGCGAGTTTGAGATCAAGGGCAGCGCCACCCGAAAGGAATTTCTGATCCAGTTGGCCCAGGCCACGCAAAGCGGTGAGGGCGTTGATCTGAGCATGAGCGACGACGGTTCCTGGGGCGTGGACCTGATCGGCGTGCAGGACGGCAGCCTGACGCTGTTGAGCGGCGCCGGATTTGACATGAGCACGCTGACCAATACGGCTATTGACGCCAAGGGCAGCCCGGCGCAGATCATCGGCTCGCTGAGCGGCCCCGGAGCCACGGCCGAAACTGCCCTGACTTTCGATCAGAACAAGCTGAGCTCCAGGATCAGCGACGCCAATCCGCCCATTGATCTTGTTTACACGCTGACCAAAAAGGACGGCAGCGCCGTCTACGTCAAAGACATTACCAGCGACATGACCAATCAGGAGTTGCTGGACAGGATCAGGGGCACCCTGGACGCCGAAGGCCTGACCTACAGCGCGGGCACGGACGCCGACGGCAATCCCACGCTGACTGTGGACGATGCGCAGGGCTTTGCCCTGACCACCGGCTCGGGCGGCATGGCCGGGGTCACGGCCAAGGTGAAGACCAGCACCAGCGTGGCCGCCAACGACGTGTTTTACACTGACCCCGCGGATTCCTCCAGGGTTACGCTGGAAGCGCCGCCGGACCTCAATTACACGGTCAGGAAAAACGACGGCACTGTGGTGAACATCGGGCCGCTGCCCAGCGGCTCAAGCATGCAGGACGTGTTGGACGCCTTTGTGGCCGCGCTGGGGCCGGACGTCGAAATTGTGGACGCCGAGGGCCAGCCCTGGGCGGCGGGCACATCCACGGGCCAGCCGTATCTGAAACTGAACAATATTGCCGACGCCAGCGGTCCCGGCCTGCAGGGCCAGGTCGCCACATCCTCCAACTGGAGCATCCAGCGCGCCACCAACGCCCGTTATCAGGTGGACAACTGGCCCATGGAAATGGAGTCGGCCTCCAATACCGTGAGCGACGTAATCGAAGGCGTGGTCTTCAGCATTCAGGACGTGGGCGAAGCCCGCATTTCCGTAAGCACGGACATCCCCTCGGTGGAGAAGTCCATCCAGAATTTTCTGGATGCCGTGAACTCGGTGCTGCTGACTATCCGTGATTTCACCCAGTATGACGAGGACAAGGAGGTCACCAGCAGCGATCCCAGGGACGCGGGCAAGGACAATTACAGCCCCTCGCAGCTCACTTCGGAAAAAGGCGGTCTTTTGCAGGGCAACTACGGGGTGCAGTTGTTCTCGACCCGCTTCAAGAGCCTGTTGAACTCTTCGCCTCCGGGCTTCAAGGGGCGGCAGAGCGCCGACGATATTCTTTCCGGCGACGCGCTCGCCAATCTCGCCAACATGGGCATCAAGACCAATACGGACGAGAGCAGCGATATGTACGGGCTGCTGGAGATCGCGCCCCAATCGAGCATTGCGGAGCTTCAGTCGCTGGACAAAGAAAATTACAGCAAGATGATCAACGAGAACCTGGAAGCCGTGGTGGACTTTTTCTGCACCAGCGGCACAGGCAGCTCCACCAGCGCCGATTTCCGCTACGGCAGCCATGTGGAAGGCATCACCAAGGCCGGCAGCTACGATGTGAAGTATGAGGTGGACGCCGACGGAAAGATTACCAGGGTGACCATCGGCGGCGTGGAAGCCACGCGCGACGAGAGCATGCCCGGGTATTACTACAGCGTGGGCCAGGGCGACGCGCGCGGCCTCTCTATCCAGATCGACAATCTGGCCCCGGGAACGCACACGGGCCAGGTGCGCATCAAGCAGGGCCTTGTGCAGACGGTGGACAGCTTTTTCAAGGCCGAGCTGGTCTTCACGGACGTGCAGATCAACCCCAATGCCTCGCCGGACAAGATTGCCGACGCCATTGCCCTGAAATCCAAAAACGGCGCGCTGATGGTTTTGCGCGACAACTACAAGACCATCATGGAAAATATTGATGCGAAGATCGAACGAGAGCAACAGCGCATTGACACCTGGGAAGCCCGGCAAAAGCAGATCTTCGCCAATCTGGAAACATTGCTCAAGCAGTATGATGAACAGCAGAAGCGGCTGGAATCCCAGATAGCAGGCATGACGGGCAGCGCCAGCTAGAGCGTTTTGCTCATGAAATGAGCTAAACGATCTGGCAGGGCTGCCGCAACGGCCCGCCCCGGTCGGGAGACATTTGCGCCATGAGTCTGCGCGGCTCGCCACGCCGCGTATGACTGTCGCCCCCGACCCGGCACTGTTGAGAACCGACTTTTCAGAAGGAAGAACCTATGAACAAAGCGGCGCGAGCATATTTTCAAACCAAGGTGACCACCACGGATCAGGGGCAGCTTTTGCTCATGCTCTACGACGGGGCGCTCAGTTATCTGCAACAGGCGCGGGATAAAATGCTGGCCAGGGATTTCGCGGCCAAGGGCATCTACATTTCCAAGGTCATCGACATCGTCAACGAGCTTTCCGCCTCTCTGAACATGGACAAAGGCGGCAGTTTGGCCGAGAACCTGAACAATCTGTATCTTCTCTGCACCGCGCGTCTTTTGCAGGCCAATCTGAAAATGAACGTGGAGCAATTGGACAGCGTGGCGCATATTCTTTCCGGCCTGCGCGGCGCGTATGCCCAGATCATCGAAACGCCGGAGGCCCGGCGCGCGGCGGCCGAGATCGCGGGCCGCATGCAGCCCGCCGGCTCGGTGACCAAAACGGCCCAGCCGATCATGACCCATACCGCTGCGGCCGTGCCGCGCGCCCACGCCCAGGCGGTTTATGGGCGCAATGCCCTGCGCGCGGCTGCGCCGGCTCAGGCCTCGCCTGCGGATGAGCGTGTGGCGGCCAGGGCGCATGTGCAGCCCTTCGTGCCGCCTGTTGCGCCCGCTGCGGCTCCTGTCGGGCGTCTGTCCGGCGCGTATGCCAAGCCTTCGGGAAATTCGTAGCGCGTTTTCAGCCTGCGATGCCGAAAAGGCTTTGCGGCAGCCGCAAGGCCGCGGGCAGATCTGTCTGGAAGAGAGGGCAGGCGCGTTTTGAAGCGCGCCGTTCCCGGCTTGGCTTAGCCGTTTTTTGCGCCGGACGCTCCTGGAGCGTTTTGCTAATGAAATTAACTAAACGCTCTGGCGACAGCGGTTTTGTTGCATGTTTTTTGTGGTAACTCATTGCTGTCTTCATCCGTAGCTTCCTTCGTCGCAACGGCTGGAGCCTGGACGCGAAATGATGGCGGCGAAGTGATTGAAAATGAATATTTTCAATCAAAAAATGCTCTAGGGAAGGGCTTTCAGACTTGCAGAGAAATTCCCGTGCCGGCGGGAGCAAGTGCGGTCGGCATTGTTCCGCGCATAGCCATGGCGGCATAGACGCCTGCCGCTCTGCTTGCCGCCCGATCCTGCGCATCGGCAAGATGTTGGAGGATGCCGCCGGCTCTGCTCACGCCTCTTCCGCCCTCTTCGGCCGGATCGGGGAGGCGGCGGCTCCGGTCAGTTGACGCCGCCGCGGCAAGATCCATTGGCCCGACGCCGCCGGAACGCCCTGCAACTTCGGGAGATGCGCCAGGATCTTGCTTGTTTTCCGGGCTGCCGTCCAGCTCGTCCTGAGCGGCTTGCGCCTCCAGGCGTGCGGCCTTGGCGGCCACCTGCCGATCCTGGCCGGAAGGCTCGCCCGGAGCCAGGGCGGCACGGCGCACCTGGCGGGCTTTCTCCCTGGTGGCCTCGGCATCGCCCGGCACCGCGGAAGCGTCAATGGAAACCTGGCCGCCAATGGCGTAGTGCCGCCCGTCAGGGCCTTTCTGATACGTATAGCTCGCCCCGCCGGTCACATGCGCGCCCCCGGCGGCGAGATGCGCCTGCTCATGCGAGCGCACCTTTGCGTCGCGCTGCTGCAACGCGCGTAACTGGCTCTGGGCTTCAGGGCTCAACGTCAGACTGTCCGCAAAGCTGGAGGGCCCGCGGGCGTCCGCTCGCGCAGAACGGCTCGCAAGGTCCGCGCGTCCGCTTTCCTGCTTTTCCCGACCGCCGGCCTCAGGGCCGATGCCCGTTATGGCGTGCGTGCTGATGCTTTCCAGAGGCTCGCCCACAGTTCACTCCGCAATTGTCGCAACCTGGCAGAACACTGCCATGCGGAACCATTCTAAAGCTTTTTGGGGCTGAAAGAAAGAGATCCCGGTATACTCCGTGCGGCAAACTTGAAAAAAATTCAAGCTCGCGTGCCTGCCCGCCGCCAGGGCTGCCGCAGAAGATGCGTCAGCCCTGGCCCGGCGAGCCAGCCGCTTGCCAGCCTCAGCCAAAAGGGATAGCAAATCTGACGGATGCGGCGTCCGGGGACCATAAAAACGCGTGCGCGCACCGTGGCGGCACGCGCCATACGGGGCAGGCTGCACGCCGCTTGCCCGGCCGCCGTCCCTGCGCTGCCGTCTTGGGACGTTGGAGGCTGCGCCTGCCCTACGCGGGGGCAAAAATTTTCTCATCACACGAGGCTGCCGGCATGTCGAGCGAATCTTCCCCCATGCGCACCTGCCTGGAAGGCCTGCGCCGCGCTCTGCCCATCATGCTGGGCTATGTGCCAGTGGGCTTTGCCTTCGGCGTGCTGGCGGTCAAAAACAATATCCCGCCCGCGCTGGCGGTGGGCATGTCCCTGCTGATGTTTTCCGGCTCCGGGCAGTTTGTGCTGGCCAGCCTCTGGGGCGCGGGGGCGGGCATTTTGTCGGTCATAGCCGCCGTCTTCATCGTCAACCTGCGCTATCTGCTGATGTCCGCTGCCGAATCGCCCTGGCTGGCCGCGTTGCCGCGCTGCCAGCGATTCCTGCTGGGCCTGGGCCTCACCGACGAAACCTTTGTGGTGCACGTCACTGCCTTGCAGCAGGGCTGGAAGCTGCGCCTGTCCACGCTCTACGTCTGCAACAGCGCCACCTGGCTTTCCTGGGTGGCAGGCAGCGCCGTGGGAGCCTTTTGCGGCGAACGGGTCAGCGACGTGAAACCCCTGGGCCTGGACTACGCGCTGACCGCCATGTTTCTGGCTTTGCTGGTTCCTCAGTGCGTGAGCCGCCTGCATGTGCTGGTGGCCGTATTCACCGCGGCCCTGTCCATCGGGCTCAGGGGCGCGGGCATGAGCCAATGGAATGTGGCCGTAGCCACCATTCTGGGCGCGAGCCTGGGCACCGTGCTGCTCTGTCGAAAGCAGCCCGCCGCGTCCGAAGGCCCTGACCCAATCCTCCCCAAAGCCCAAAGCTCCACAAGGGAGAATCGCTCATGAGCTGGTTTGAGGGGCACGCGGCGCTGCTGATCTGCATCCTGGGCTGCGTGCTGGCCACAGTGCTGCCCAAGGTGATCCCCGTGATGTTTCTCAAGGGCGACAGTCTGCCCGTCCTGTTGCGGCGCTGGCTGTCCTTTGTGCCCGTCGCCGTGATGGCCGCCCTGGTGGGGCCTGATGTCTTTTTTTACGAAGGGCGCTTCAACGCCGGCCCTTCCAATCTCTTTCTGATGGTGGCCCTGCCCTCGCTGCTGGTAGCCTGGTGGGGCAAAAATTATTTCCTGACCATAGCCTTCGGCATCGGCCTGGTGATTGCGGCCCGCTGGTTCGGTTGGCAGTAATGGCCGCCCCTTGCGCCCTTCCTCCGGCCCTGCGCAAAAAACGCGCCTGCGGCCCTCCTCTGCCCGCGCCGTCAGGCAGCGGCCGCCTTCTGGTGCGTCTCGCGCCCGAGCACATCGCGCTCTTTCGTTTTTTGCTGGAAGCGCACGATAATCTCGCCTATTTTACCGTACTGGAACGTCGCACAGCACTGCTGAAGCTGGTCTTTTCGCCCCAGCGCGAGCGCGCCCTGCGCCGGGCCCTGACGGAAATGGCCCAAAGCCTGCCTTTCACCACGCAAGACTGGCCCTTTTAGAGCATTTTTTGATTGAAAATATTCATTTTCAATCACTTCGCTGCCATCATTTCGCGTCCAGAGCGCGGTCTGGACGCTCATTCGGCGCGGGCGCCAGCTAGAGCATTTTGCTTTTAACTTTTTACATAGCCACAGGATTTAAACCATCCTTCAGCGTCTTTTTGTGTGATACAACTTAATGCTTTTCCAATGGATTTGTACAGTTCATCACATGTTTTTGATTTCATACCCCGAAGTAATTGTTTCACTTTGCTCCACATCTTTTCAATGGGATTTAAATCCGGGCTGTATTCTGGAAGGAAAATATACTTGCAGCCTTTTTCCCTTATCAAGTTTTGGGCGGTTTTTGATTTATGGACATTCAAATTATCCATTATAACAACATCGTTAGCTTTAAGCGTTGGAAGAAGAAATTTTTCAATATAAGCATTGTACATTTTTCCATCCAGTGCCCCATCAAAAACAACACTGCAAGTCTCTCCCGTTACCCGGATTGCTGAAAGTATGCTTATCCTTTCCCAACGTCCCTCTGACGCATGATCATGGCAACGTTGGCCATCTCTGGCTCTGCCGTATAATCTCGTCATATTGGTTTTGGCACCGGTTTCATCAATAAATATCAATCTATTACATGAAGCTTTTTGCTGGAACAGTTTCCATTCCTCACGTTTCCTTCTTACATCTTCG
>NZ_JAAKEH010000025.1:0-50240 GCF_011039095.1 Desulfovibrio sp. ZJ200
CCACGCGTTACTCACCCGTGCGCCACTCTACTCAGGGCCGAAGCCCCTTTCGCGTTCGACTTGCATGTGTTAAGCACGCCGCCAGCGTTCAATCTGAGCCAGAATCAAACTCTCCAGTTCAAATCTGTACTTAGATTCCCGCTTTCGCAGAAATCAGAATCTCAAAGACTCTTTCTTCCCACTCGCTATTCACTTGTCAATGAACCACCGGGGGGGGCTCCCCCCTGCCGCTTTCCAGCGGCGCGGTGCAGACTTATGCACCATCCACAACAAGCTGTCAACACATTTTTTTCTCAGGCGGAAAAATTTTTTTCCCGACCAGGGCTGTGTGGAAACTCGTTTGTCGCGAAGATGTAACATAGACATTTCAGCCCCTCTTGTCAACTCCCGCCCGCACTTTTTTGAATTTTATGCCCAACAGCTTTATATTATATGATAATTTTTCCAGAGCGTTTGGCTGATTTCATGAGCAAAATGCTCTAATCCAGGTTCACGACCAGGGTGGTTCCGGCCCGCAGACTTTTTTCATCGACCTTGTTCCAGCGCTTGAGATCATCCACGCTTACATTGTGTTTGCGCGCGATATTCCAAAGACTGTCCTTGTGCTGCACTGTATAGGTGGTTTGCCGCGCAGCCCCGGCCTTGCCCGCGCGACCGCCGGAACTTCCGGCAGCCGGTTCGCCTGAGGCGACGGCCCGGCCCGGAATGCGCAGAAGGCAGCCCGCGCGCACTTTATCCGGATTGTCGATCTGGTTGCATTCCTGCAATTCCCTGAGGCTGACCTTGTATTTACGGGCCACGGCATAGAGGGTCTCATCAGGCTGGAGCTTGTGACTGCGGCTGGCTGCAACGGCGGTTTCGTGCAGAGGAGCAGTCCGCGCATTGCCGGCTTTCAAGTGTGCTTTTCGGGACGCATGGCTCTGGCCGCGCCCTGCATTATGGGCATCCAGAGCGGCCACGGCTGTGGCGGACATGTTCGCCGCGCGCGGCACCAGCACGGTTGCTCCGGCAACAAGCTTGTGCCTGCCGGGATTGGCCGCCTTCAACTGAGCCACAGGCACGTTGCAGCGACGGCTGATTTTCTCCCAGGAATCCGCGCTGCTGGTCACCCTGGCCGGGCGCCAGTTCGCGTAGGCATTGGCTTGCGGGGAGCGCAAAAAGGCCATGGCCTGCCGCTCATACCGCGCGGGCACATAGACAAAGCAGGATCGCTCGGTGGAGCTGACCGGGCGCTTGTGGTGCTGGTTGTAGGCGGAAAATTCCTCCCAGCTCAGGCCGCAGGCCCGGGAAAAGGCCACTAAGTCCGTGCCCGGCCGGACCGTGAAACGCAGCACGCCGGGCGCTTTGTCGGGGTGAATGGGTTCAAAGCCCAACTGGGGCAGATTGCGCATGATCTTGGTCACAGCCAGAAAACGCGGCACATATTGTTTGGTTTCTTCCCGCAATTGGGCCTTGCTGTCCAGAACATGATTACGGGCCTTGACCTCGAAGAAATTCCGGCCTCCTGTGCCCTCCTTGGCCCGGCTCATTTTGCCTTCGCCCGCATTATACGCGGCAATGGCCGTGGACCAGTCCCTGAAATCGCCGTAAAGTTTTTGCAGGTAATCGGCCGCGGCTTCCGTGGCCTTGTAGGGATCCAGGCGCTCATCCATCCACCAGTCCTGATTCAAGCCGTACTTCATGCCTGTATAGGGCATGAATTGCCAGGCCCCGGCCGCGCCGGCCGGAGATTTGGCGTCAGGCTTGTAGCCGCTTTCCACAATGGCCAGATAGGCCAGTTCCTCAGGCATGCCGCGCGAGCGAAAGACCTTGCGGGAATAGGCCAGGTAGTGCTCGGCCCGCTTGGAGAACACGCTCATGGTATTGCGGCCCTTGCGCAGAAAATATTTGTATTGGCGGGCCACGTCCGGCATGGCCTCGGCGGGCAGATTTCTGTCGATCTGGCCGGTGGATTTCAGGGCCGCCATTTCCGTGCGGGTCAGAGGCGAGGCGTCGTCCCCGGACACGATCAGCGCAGGCGTGTTGACCTGCGGGCCGCCGCTCTGGCGCGTGCCGCAGCCGCCCGCCAGAGCAAGGCAGAGCATGGCGGCCCCAATGCAGCATCTGAAAAAAAACGGCCGAAGCCGTGGGGACTGTGTTGCCATACGATGGTCACTCCCGTTTGCCGCCCGGCTTGCCATTGGCCGGGAAGATGCGTACACAGGCCGAAACGCGGCGCTGCGTCCTGCAGCGGCCGGATTCCGCCTGCAGCCGCCAGCCAGGGGGCTGTTGAAACCTCGCGCCGGAGACGCCCATGCCTGAACACTCCGACGACGCCCCGCTTTTGCCGGGGCTGAAGCCGGTGCTGGAGTTGCTGCAAAGCGAGCCCCAGCGCATTGATCTTGTTTTCTGCAAAAAGGGCTTGCGCAGCCGCGAAGCTCTTGAGGTGCAGAACCTCTGCCGCCACAACGGCGTGCGCTTCAGCCTGGTGGAACAGGCGGCCCTGGATCGTCTTTGCCGCGACGCGCGTCAGGGGCGCGACGGCGTGGCCCATCAGGGTGTCGTGGCCCGCCTGGCCGTCACCGGCTTTTGCAGGCTGGAAAATCTGCTGACCGCCGTGTCCGGCGCGCCTTTGCCGCTGCTTCTGGCGCTGGATCAGGTGCAGGACCCCGGCAACGTGGGCACGCTCTGCCGCACCCTCTACGCTCTTGGCGGCGCGGGCCTGCTTTTGCCCCGGCACAACAGCGCGTATCTGGGCCCGGCTGCCCGCCGGGCCGCCGCCGGCGCCCTGGAGCATCTGCCTGTGGCCCGGGTGACCAATCTGGCGCATGCTCTGGATGCCGCCGAAGAGGCGGGGCTGACCGTCTACGGGACGGGGGGCGCGGGCGGGGCTCACGACCGCAACAGCCTGGACGCCTTCACGAGCAGCCTGCGCCTGCCTGCCGTGCTGGTGCTCGGCAATGAGGGCAAAGGCCTGCGGCCGGGCGTGGCCAAACGCTGCTCGCAGTTTCTCCGTATTCCTCTGGCCCGACCGTTTGATTCACTCAACGTGGCCCAGGCCGGAGCCGTGCTGCTGGGTTTGGCTGCGGCAGCGCGTGCCCGCGGCACTATTGGGTAGTTCGGCAGAAAGAAAAATAACTATAGAGTGACGATAAAATCAGCCTGCCGCGCTCTTTTTGGGCGTACTGCCACGGCTGAATAACAGAAAAAGGAGGACTTTGCAAAGTCCTCCTTTTCGTTTTTTACTCAATATAAAGTATAAATTCTTTCTAAAATTTATCTAGAATAGATGCGCTTTACCTTTTTACAAAAGTCAATGTTGCCATTTTGCCCAAAAACATTAGAGCATTTTGCTTTTGAAATTATTCAATTTCAAAAGCGGCGCTGCCATCATTTCGCGTCCAGGCTTCAGCCGTTGCGACGAAGGAAGCTACGGATGAAGACAGCAACTGGTTACTGCGGCAGCCAGTCAACGCAACCGCTGTCGCTATCCGTGCTCCAGCCGTTGCGACGAAGGAAGCTACGGATGGAGACAGCAATGAGTTACCACAAAAAACATGCAACGAAACCGCTGTCGCCATCCGTAAGGCTCGCAGACTCGCCAACGGCTGGCGCAAGCAAGCAAAGCTTGCTAACGGCTACCGCAACGCGGTCTGGACGCTCATTCGGCGCGGGCGTCCGCTCCCGCGGCCGCCAGAGCAATTTCAAAGTGAAATTGCTCTAGCGCTGCTGTCGATGCCCGTAGCTCGCTCCGCTCGAACGGGCACAGCCCCTGACGGGGCTGCCATCCGGCATGCCAAAGGCGCACGCCTCCCAGGCCGCAACGCCGCGGCTGCGCGGCAGGGGGAGGGGGCAGGGCCGCCCCGCGGCGGGCTCAGCGCACATAGGTGGGTATATTGATCAGGACTTCCCTGGTAAAGGAGATCATCCGCTCCATGAGCCAGGGCAGGGCCAGAAGCAGGGCAATGAACATGCAGACGATTTTGGGGATGAACGTCAGGGTCATTTCCTGAATCTGGGTGGCCGCCTGGATCACGCTGACCACCACGCCCACGCCCAGGCCCACAGCGAGCATGGGCAAGGCCATCATCAGACAAAGCTCAATGGCCTGACGGCCGAAACCAATCACGAAATCCGGGGACATCGCGCGCCTCCTTGCGGCAATTACAAGAGAAAGCTGTTGACCAGCGAACCCACCAGCAGATTCCACCCGTCCACCATCACAAAAAGCAAAAGCTTGAAGGGCATGGAAACCATCATGGGCGGCAGCATCATCATGCCCATGGCCAGCAGCACGCTGGAAATGACCATATCCAGCACCAGAAAGGGGATGTAGATCAAAAAGCCGATGGTGAAGGCCGTCTTGAGCTCGCTGATCACATAGGCCGCGGCCAGCAGCGTGGTGGGCACTTCTTCCTTGTTCCTGGGCAGTTCCATCTTGGTGATGGCATAAAAAACCGAGAGATCCTTCTCGCGGGTGTGCTTGAACATAAAGGTGCGCAACGGGGCCTGGGCCCGGTCCAGGGCCACTTTATAATCAATCTGCTCGTTGAGATAGGGCTGAAGGGCCTGATCATTGATCTGTTTGCCCACGGGATACATGATCACCACCGTCATAAAAATGGCAAGGCTGGCCAGAATCTGGGTGGGCGGCAGTTGCTGCACGCCCATAGCCTGACGCAAGAAGCTGAAAACAATGATGATCCGGGTGAAGCTGGTGACCGTGAGCATGATGGCCGGGGCCACGGAAAGCACGGTGAGCAGAAAGAGGATTTCCAGAAGCACCGAGACTTTTTCGGGAGCCGGCGCGCCGCCGGAAAGGGTCAGGGAGAGGGCCGGCAGGGTCAAATCCTGCGCGGCGCGGGAAATTTCAGGCAGGGCAAGAATCAGAAGGCTAGCGGCCGCCAGGGCCGCGCCGGGTTTCTTCCATGATCTTTTGAAAATCCGCATGATCCGGCTCATCGTGCGCCTGCTCCTCGGTCAGAAGGGTGATCTGCTGGTCCGTAACCCCCAGCAGCAACCTCCTATTCAAGAAGCGTACCACCATAAGCCCTTTGCGGGGCCCCAGCGGCAATTGGGCCTCCATGAGCAACGCGCCGCGCGGCAGGGCGCCGGGCCGCGGCAGAAAATTGAATCTGCCGTAGCGGCGCACCAGCCAGACCACCAGCCAGAGCGCGGCCAGCAGCAGAAAAAGAATGCCCACGGCCTGCAGGTAGCCGCTCCAGGAAAAGGACGACTGCCCCAGGCTCGAGGCATGGGGCGCCACAGCGGCCCCGGCCGTGTCCGCGGCCTGCCCGGCCCATTCCAGGCCGCGCAGAATCTGCGCCCCGGCAGATGCCACCGTGCCGTCCAGGCCCGCGGGCAACGGCGGGCCTGCCGCGGCAGTGTCCACAACGCCGCGCACTGCCTGCCCGGAAAGGCCGGTCCGGGCCTGCGCGGCCACGGCGATCCATGCGCTAGCCAAGTTGTTTCACCCGTTCAATGGGGCTGATGATGTCCGTGAGGCGCACGCCGAACTTTTCATTGATCACCACGGCCTCGCCACGCGCCACCAGCTTGCCGTTGACATAGACCTCCAGAGGCTCGCCCGCCAGTTTGTTCAACTCGACCACTGATCCCTGGCCCAGTTGCAGGAGCTCGTTGATCAAAAGCCGGGTGCGCCCCAGTTCCGCCGAAACGTCCAGCGGGATGTCCAGAATGAAGTCCAGCTCGCGTTTGAGCTTGTTGTCCCTGGGCTGGCGGGACATTTCGGTCATATCCTTGAAACGGGCGTCCGTGGCCGGGCTGCCGAAGGTTCCGCTGCCGGAGCCGGACGCCGCGCCGCCAAAGGTGGCCGGCCCCTTGTCCTCTTCCTCTTGGGCCAGAGCCTCGGCCCATTGCGCGGCCAGAGCGTCGTCGTCCACAGGCGGCCGCGCCGCGCTTTTGTCTTCGGCAGCGTGGGCGTCAGCGGCATCCACGGCAGCAGCGCCGCCATTGTCCGCTTCGGCCGCGGCGGCCTCTTCCTCCAGCTGTGCCGCCCACTGCGCGGCCAGGGCTTCCTGATCATCCTGCGACATGACGTACCTCGTTAAGCATATCTTGCGGGGCGTTGCCGCCCGCCCCCAGGGCTATTCCACGACAAAATCCGTAAAATAGATCCGGATCACGCGTTGCGCTCCGAAAATCTGGTTGAGCCGCGCCGCCACCTCCGTCTTGAGCAGCACCTTGCCGTCGGGCGTGGCAATGTCGTTGAAGGTCTTGCCCGCCAGCAGCATGATGATGGCGTCGCGGATGCGCGCGCTTTGCGCCTTGAGCTGGGCGGAAACATCCGCATTGACCTCCACTTCCATGCCCAGCTTGAGATAGCGCCGCCCGCCGGGATCGGAAAGATTGACGGTGATGAGGGGCAAGGGCAGCACCTGGCCCGCGCTGCGGGGCAGATCGCTTTGCCGCTCGATGCGGGCCGCGCCCGCGGCGTTCGGGTCAGCCTGGCCGCCCGTATCAGGCCCGCCCGCGCCCACTGCGCCGGAAGCGGGGGCGCCCTGTTCCGTCTGCCCGGAAGCGCCGCTTTTGGCCTGGCCGTCCGCAGTGCTGCCGGGCGCAGGCGCTGTCTGCGCGCTCTCGGGCGCATGCGCCCCGCTGGCCGGCGTGCGCAGAAAGAGCCACCAATACGCGCCCAGGCCCACGCCGCTGAATGTCATCAACAGAATTGCCAAAAGAATGACAATGCGTTTTATCCTGGATTTCTTTCTGGGCTTTTCCGCCTGCCCTTCGGGCAGGGCCGGATTTTCCCTGGCGCTGTCTTTGGCTGCCATAGATCACTCCATATAAACATGGCCTTCCAGAGCGTTTTGCTCATGAAATCAGCCAAACGCTCCGGCAGGGCGAAACCATGCCCGCGCGCGTCAGCCGTTGGCGGCTGTGCCGCCGTGCGGATGACGCAGCAGAAACAGGCGCGGGCGAAATTCTCTTGCAGGATTCGTGCCAAAAATCAGGCTTTAGCCGGGCGCGGCCCGAAAATATCCGTGCCGATGCGCACCAGGGTCGCGCCTTCAGCCACGGCCGCCGCAAAGTCTCCGCTCATGCCCATGGAAAGATCGGGCAGCGGCAGGCCGAGCCGCGCGCGCAGATTCTCACGCAAGGCATACAGGCGCGCGAAATGCGGTCGGGCCGCCTCCCCGGCGTCAAAGACCGGCGGCAGGCACATCAGGCCCCGCAACTCCAGATGCGGGCAGGCCTCAAGAATATAATCGGCCAAAGCGGGCAAATCCTCAGCCATGACCCCGGATTTTTGCGGCTCTGCCGCCACGTTGACTTCCAGGAGCACGCGCTGGCGCGCGCTCCCGGCAGCCTGCTCCTGTTCCGCCGCCGGGCAGGCGAGCCGCCGCTCCAGACCGTCGGCCAGCTTGCGCGAGTCCAGGGTGTGGATCAAGGCAAACGCGCCCGCCACCTGCGCGGCCTTGCGGCTTTGCACATGGCCGATCATATGCCAGCGGATGCCCCGGCAGGCCGGAGCCCGCGCGAGCTCGCCGCGTTTGGCCAGGGCTTCCTGCACATAGTTCTCGCCGAAATCCGTCTGGCCGGCCCCGGCCACGGCCGCCACCGCGGCAGCCGGATGCAGTTTGGACACCGCGATCAGAGTGACCTCTTCTCTGGCGCGTCCCGCGGCGGCGCAGGCCGCGTCAAGCCGCTCCAGAACATTCGCATAGCGCTGCCGCAATTCCATGCCGTTCATGCCGCTACTCCGCCATCAGCCCCAGCTCGCGCAGAAAGCCGGGATCTTCGGACCAATGCTCGCGCACCTTGACCCAGAGTTCCAGGTGCGCCTTGCCGCCCAGCAGTTCCTGAATCTCCTTGCGGGCCTCCATGCCGATCTCCTTGATGCTGCTGCCCGCCCGGCCGATGACCATAGCCTTGTGCATGGGCCGGGCGACGTAAATGACCGCATGGATGATCGTCTGGCCGCGTTCCTCGTCCTCTTCCCAGCTTTCCACGTCCACCGCCACGCCGTAAGGCACTTCCTGGTGCAGATGCAGAAAGAGCTTCTCGCGGATGATCTCGGCGGCCATGAAGCGCAGCGAAGCCGTGGAAATCTGATCCTCCGGGTACTGCGCGGGCCCTTCGGGCAGTTGAGAACGGATCAGGGCCTTCAGCTCCGGCAGGCCGTCCTTGCGCAGGGCCGAAAAGGGGAAGATCTCGGCCCTGGGCCACATTTCGTGCAAGCGGGCAAGCAGGGGCAGCATCCGGCTTTTGTCGCTGAACAGATCCACCTTGTTGGCCACCACGATCATGGGGCGCTCGTCGCTGGCCAGGGCCTCGGCCACGGGGGCAAGATCCCTGTCCAGAAACTCGGGGTGCCGGATGTACAGGTGGGCGTCCAGAACGGGCAGGATCACATCCGCCTGCCCGAGACTCTGCCAGACGGCCTGGATCATGGTTTTGCTCAGCCGCCCGCGCACCTGGGTCAGACCGGGCGTATCCATAAAGATAATCTGGGCTCCGGCATCGGTCAGGATGCCCACAATCTGATTGCGCGTGGTCTGCGGCTTGGGTGTCACAATGGTCACCTTCTGGCCCAGAAGCGCATTCAAAAGCGTCGATTTTCCGGCATTGGGCGGCCCCATCAAAGCCACCCGGCCGCAACGGCAGTCCATATCAGTCATATATGCTCCCCGGCGGCCCTGCCCGCGGCTTGCCGCCGTATCTCCGTGCCGCGCCCTGCAAAAGGCCGCGAGGGCACTGTGCGAAACTGTTGCGCGGCGAAAAACGCCCTAGAGCATTTTCTCTTTAAAAATGCTCTGCTGACGCGAAAGCGGCAGCCGCCGCAACGCGGCGTACATTCAGGCGAAAACCGCGTTTTTCGCCTGAATGCCACCTTTGACTTTCATAAAAAGTCAAAGGTAATCTGCTCTGATCCGCCGCGACCGCCTGGACGAAAACCGGCAGGGATCTGCCCGGCCCGGCCGCAACGGCCTCCCTGCCCGCTACCTCTCCCATATCCCACGGCCCGGGTCAAGGCCGGCCCTTTGCAACAGGGCCGGGTTGCTGTCTTGACGGCGCGCGGCGCAACGCATACTCTGCGCGCCATGTTTTCGCTGATCACCTATATGGCGCTGATTGTGGGCGTCAATTGCGCCTTTGCCGTGACGCCGCCGATCACGCTGCCCAACGGCGACCTTTGGCCGCCGGTCTCGCTGATCGTGGGCTTTGTTTTTGTGGTGCGGGATTTCGCCCAGCGCCGCGTAGGCCATCATGTGCTCTGGGCCATGCTGGCGGGCTGCGTGGCGAGCTGGCACATGGCCTCGCCCGAGCTGGCGCTGGCCAGCGCAGCGGCCTTTGCCGTGGGCGAGCTTGCGGACTGGGCGCTGTTCACCATTACCCGCAAGTCCTTTTCCCGGCGCATCCTGATTTCCAGCCTGCTGGGCGCGCCCCTGGACAGCCTGGTGTTTCTGCTGCTGATCGGCCTTGCCACGCCCTGGTCCGTGCTGACCATGAGCCTCTCCAAGCTGGCCGGTTCCTTCCTGGTCTTTTTTCTGGTGCGCCGCCGTGAACAGCGCGAGGCCGGGGCCGAAGCCGCCTGAGCGCGCCGCCCCTCAGGAGGGGAACCTCCGGCGCTTTCCCGTCTTCCGCAAAACAGACTCAGGCTCCGGCGGCCCTAAGAGCAGATTACCTTTGACTTTTTATAAAAGTCAAAGGTGGCATTCAGGCGAAAAACGCGGTTTTCGCCTGAATGTACGCCGCGTTGCGGCGGCTGCCGCTTTCGCGTCAGCAGAGCATTTTCAAAGAGAAAATGTTCTGGCCGCCTCCTCGGGATAGAGGGACTCTATCCCGGCCAGGAAGGCCGCGAAGCGGTTTTCCAGCACGGCCTGCCGGGCCCGCCGGGCCAGATCCAGAAAATACGTCAGATTGTGAAGAGAGTTGAGCCGGAAAGAAAGCAGCTCCCTGGCGACGTAAAGATGGCGCAGATACGCCCGCGAGAAATTGCGGCAGGCATAGCAGGCGCAGGCCGGGTCCAGCGGCCCGTCATCCTCGGCATATTCCCGCCGTTTGATGTTGATCTTGCCTTGCGAGGTGTAGAGCGTGCCGTTGCGCGCATTGCGCGTGGGCAGCACGCAGTCGAACATATCCACGCCCGCGTTGATCCCGTGAGCGATATCCAGCGGCGTGCCCACGCCCATCAGATAGCGGGGCTTGTGGGGCGGCAGCAAGGGCGCCGTGTGGTAGAGCAGATCGTACATCTCGGCTTTGCTCTCGCCCACAGAAAGGCCGCCGATGGCAAAGCCGTCAAAATCCAGAGCGCAGATTTCCTGCACGGAGCGCGTGCGCAGATCCTTGAAAAAGCCGCCCTGGGTAATCCCGAAAAGCAGATTCCGGGCTGTGCCGCAGGGGTAGGCCGCGCGGGCGCGCGCGGCCCAGCGCGTGGTCAGCTCCAGGGATTTTTCCGTATACGCGTAGTCGGCGCCGTACGGCACGCATTCGTCCAGCACCATCATAATGTCCGAATGGAGGTTGCGCTGGATGTCTATGACTTTTTCGGGCGTGAACAAGTGGCGCGATCCGTCCAGATGCGAACGAAACTCCACGCCCTCCTCGCGGATCTTGCGCAGGGAGCTCAGGCTGAAGACCTGAAAGCCGCCGCTGTCCGTCAGCACCGCGCCCGGCCAGGAAGCAAACTCATGCAGCCCGCCGCGCCGGGCCACCAGCTCGTCTCCGGGCCGCAGGTACAAATGATAGGTATTGCCCAGAATGATCGGCGCGCCGATCTTCTCCAGATCGTCCGGGGCCACGGCCTTTACCGAGCCCACTGTGCCCACCGGCATGAAAATGGGGGTGGCTATGACGCCGTGGGCTGTGCGCAGAAGGCCCGCCCTGGCCGCGCCGTCCGTATGTTGCAGCTCAAAAATGGGTTCACTCATGGCGCGCAGCCTATCTGCAAGAACCGCGTCGCGCAAGGGGCAGGCCGCAAGCTTCATGGGAGAGCGCCCACAACGTCGCAGCGGACGGTGCGGCACGCCGGGGCCGCAGGCATGCGCCGCGGGCTTTTTCTTGTGCCCCGGGCGCAATGCTGCTATGTTCCTTCTCTAAAATTTTTCTAGAGCGTTTTGCTCATGAAATGAGCTAAACGCTCTGGCGGCAGCGTTAGCTGACGCCCGCGCCGAATGAGCGTCCAGACCGCGTTCTGGACACGAAATGATGGCAGCGAAGTGATTGAAAATGGATATTTTCAATCAAAAAATACTCTAAAGCCTGTTGCACCATCGTCCCTGCGGGGCACGTTGAGGATCACCCGGCCGAAAGCCTTTCTTTTCGGTTTGCGACCCGCGTCGCTGCGTTACGGAGCATCTATGAGCGCCTGCCTGTTTACGCCCTCCCAATGCCATATCGACCTCGCCGCGCTGCGGCGCAATTTTGCCCGCCTGGGCGATTGCGCTTCACTCATGCCGGTGATCAAATCAGACGCCTACGGTCATGGTCTTTTGCCCGTGGCCCGCGCTCTGGACGCCTCAGGCGCGCGGCGTTTCGCCGTGGGCACGGTGAGCGAAGGCGTGGCTCTGCGCCAGGCCGGACTCGGTCAGGAAATCGTGCCGCTGATGGGCGCGTTCACGGACGAAGACTGGCGGGCCGCGGCGGCCTGCGATCTCACGGCTTTGATCGCCGATTTTGAAGACCTTGAAAAAGCGGCGGCCTCGTGTGCCGCGGGGCGGCGATTGCAGATTGCGATCAAATGCGACACGGGCATGAGCCGCCTGGGCTTTACAGCCGAAGATCTGCCCTGCCTGCTGGAGCGGCTGCGCGGGCTGCCCGGGCTTGAGCCGCGCCTGATCCTTTCGCATCTGGCCTGCGCCGACATGCCTGAAGAAACGGACTACACCAGCGCGCAGATCGAACGCTTTTCAGCCATGTGCGAGAGCCTGCGCGCGGCTTTTCCCGGCGTTGCGCGCTCCCTGGGCAATTCGGCCGGGGCCCTGGGGCTGCCCGAAACCCGCCTGGAGGCCTGCCGTCCGGGCCTTGCCCTGTACGGCGGCAATCCCTTTGCGGGCACGGCCTGGGAAAAGCGGGGCAGCGGTCTTGAATGGGTCATGAGCGTGAGCTCGCCGATTTTGCAGGTGCGCAGGCTCAAAGCCGGGCAGAGCATTTCTTACGGGCGCATCTATACCGCGCCCGCGCCCATGACCGTGGCCGTGGTGGCGGCTGGCTACGCCACAGGCTATGCCCGTAATCTTTCCAATCGGATTGATGTTCTGATCCACGGGCGACGCGCGCCTCAGGTAGGCCGGATCTGCATGAGCATGCTGATGGCCGATGTCACCGCCCTGCCGGAAACACGCGCCGGGGACACGGCCTGGCTGTTGGGCGGCGCTGCCGCTCCCGGGCAGAGGCCTGTCAGCGCGCAGGAAATGGCCGACGAGCTGGGCACGGTTCCTTACGAGATACTCTGCCTGATGGGCAGCGTAAACCCGCGCGTCTATGCCTGAGGGCGCAAGCCTCCGAATCTTCGCGCGCCGGCCACGCGGCATTTGACAGCCCCCTCCCTGTTCATATATGTTGATGGTAGTGCGCATCTTCGGGTTGCGCGCGTTACGGCGTTGTCCAATCCGCAATACTCCTGTCTCGTGCCTGCCTTAAGGGGAGAGTGCAATGCCCAGATGGGATCTTGTAAAAAAGATTTTTTCACCGGCCTCACCACATCAGCCGCGCACCCTGGCCGTGCTGAACGCCGCTTACAAGCACGACGCAGGAGTGAGCCTTTTTTTTGTGGACAGGCAGCGGCAACTGGAAAATGTCATCTGCTACATCAAGGCCGTTAAAAAAAATACAATCCTGCTCAAGTCCCGCAAGCATTTTCTGCCGGACATTCTCAACAATGAAAAATGCAGCATTTACTTCAAGCTGCCGTATGACATCATCGTCAACAATCTTAAGCTGCCCTCCAACACAGCCCGTTACGGCTTTTTATGCAAAAGCAGGATTATCAGCAATACGCTGAACAAAGAAACCGGCGCGTGTGAAATCCTGATCGAAACGCCGGGCCGATACATCCAGCGCGAACTGCGCCGCTTCGAGCGCGTTTACCCCAGCCTGCAGATGGTCAAGGGGCTGGGCTTCTGGCTGCCCTTCGCCCGCCTGCCCGCGTATCCGCAACAGGCAGGCCCGCCGGATTTTGTCTACACTGGAGAGTTGCCCCCGCAATTGCGCCTGATCAACATTTCCGCCGGCGGCGCCAGAGTGCAGGTGGACAAGGTGGAATTTCTCGAGCAATTCAACAGTCTGGACGGCAAGGAAGTGCTGCTCCTGATTTCGCTGTACATAAGCTCGGGCAGGCACATCAGCGAGCTCACGGTCTGCAAATGCATAGAAAGCACATACAGCATCATCCTGCGAAGGCTTACCCTGCGCCTGCAGTTCAAAAAAATCTGGGGAAACGACCCGGACCAGGCGAGTCAGCTCTGGACGCCGGTAGGCAGCGCGGGCGTGCCTGCCTTTCTGGACTGGGTCAACAACGACTTCAGTATTCTCATGGAAAAAACCGGCGATCAGCTCGTCTGACTGCTCCCGCCTCCATCCCGGTCGTCCCGGTCGTCCAGGGTCAGCCCTCATGACACTGCCGCCCGCGAAAAGCGCGCCCCAGACCACGCGCATCGATCGGGAGGCGGCGGCACGGCGGCTCCGGGCTTGACATCTGCCCTGCCCCCCCTGTATAAGACCTCTCCCTTGCTCGCGCCCGGACGGCGCGGGCTGTCAATCCATAAGGAGAACGACCATGCGGAAATTTGAAACCCTGTTGCTCCTTTCACCGGAGCTTTCCGCCGAAAACCGCGAGGGCATTCTGAACGCCCTCACGGCGGTGCTTGAGCGGGAAAAGGGCGTCATGCTGGAAGTGGATCACTGGGGCATGCGGGATCTGGCCTACCCGGTGCGCAAACAGATGCGCGGCTACTATGTGCGCCTGGTCTATGACGGCCCGGCAACTCTTGTGGCCGAGCTGGAGCGCAATATCCGGATTACCGACGGCATTTACAAGTTTGTGACCGTCAAGCTGGCCGACGAAGCGGCTGAGGAGGTTGCCTGATATGGCCTTCAAAAAGAAATTCGCCCCGCGCCGCAAGTTCTGCCGCTTCTGCGCCGACAAGGATTTGCCCCTTACCTACAAACGCCCCGACATCCTGCGCGATTTCATCACCGAACGCGGCAAAATTATCGCCCGGCGCATCACGGGCACCTGCGCCCATCACCAGCGCCTGCTGACCCGCGAAATCAAACGCGCCCGCCAGATGGCTCTGCTCATCTACACTGCCACGCACGACTCCGTCGTCAAGAAAAAGAGCACGATCTAAGGGGGCGCACATGAAACTGATACTTCGCGCCGATGTGGAAAATCTCGGCAACCTTGGCGATGTGGTCAACGTCAAGCCCGGTTACGGCCGCAACTTCCTGCTGCCGCAGGGCCTGGCCATGGTGGCCAGCGCGGCCAACCTGAAAGTCTTTGAGCAGGAGCGCAAGAAGCTCCAGGCCCGGATGGACGCCCAGCGGGCCGAAGCCCAGAGCATTCAGGGCCGTCTGGAAGCCCTGGAAGTCATTATCCCCATGCATGTGGGCGAAAACGAGAAGCTCTACGGCTCGGTGACGTCCGCCATTATCGGCGACGCGCTTGCCGCGCTGGGGGTGGAAGTGGATCGCCGCCGCATCCTGCTGGATGCGCCTATCCGCACTCTGGGCGAACATCCGGTGCGTATCCGTCTCCACGCCGGCGTGATGGCCGTGGTGCCGGTGAAGGTGATTTCCGATCATCAGCCTGAGGAAGAGGAAGCCGCGCCGGAAGCTCCCGCCTCCGGGGCCGCCGCTGAAGAAGCCCAGGCCGAAGCCGCGCAGTAGGTTTTTTGTGGCTTCACCTCATGACAGCACTGCCGCCCCCGGCCGCGAGGCCGGGGGCGGCGCGTCTTCTCGCGCCGGGCAGGGCGAGAGAGCTTCCGGCAACAGGGCCGAAAGCGATCTGCTGCGCCGCGTGCCCCCTCACAGCGCCGAGGCCGAGCAGGCCGTGCTGGGCGGCGTGCTGCTGCGCCCTCAGCTCATGCACAGCATTGTGGACATGCTGAGCGCCGAAGACTTCTACCTTCCCGCGCACACGATCATTTTCCGCGCTTTTCTCGAACTGTACCGCAAATCCGCGCCCATTGATCTTATCTCCACGGCCGAACAGCTCAAGAGCCGTAATGAGCTGGAAGACGCGGGCGGCGCGGTGTATTTGGGCGATCTCTCGCAGGCCGTGGTCTCCGGGGCCAATGCGGAATATTACGCCACCATCGTCAGGGATAAATCCTTGCAGCGCGGGCTGATTGAGGCCTGCTCCGGGATCATCGGCAACTGCTATGACGCCTCGCGCGAGGTGGCCACGCTGCTGGACGAATCCGAGCAGGCGATTTTCTCCATTTCCCAGCGCACCACAGGCCGCGACTTCACGCCCACCAGGGAACTGCTGGACAAAGTTTTTGAAAATCTGGCCAAACTGGCCGACGCCAAGGACGTGCTCACCGGCGTGACCACCGGCTACACCCGCCTGGACAAGCTCACCGCCGGTTTGCAGCCCTCGGATCTGATCATCGTGGCCGCGCGCCCGAGCATGGGCAAAACCGCCTTTTCGCTGTGCATGGCCCTCAACGCGGCCGTGCGCCAGGATGTGCCCGTGGCCGTGTTTTCTCTGGAAATGAGCAAGGAACAGCTCATGCAGCGCATGCTGGCGGCCTGGGGCAAGGTGGATCTCTCCAAACTGCGGCGGCCCTCGCTGCTCAGTGACGATGACTGGCAGCGCCTGTATACCGCCGCGGACGTGGTGGCCCGCGCGCCGGTTTATATTGACGACACTCCGGCCCTGAGCACGCTGGAGCTGCGCGCCCGCGCCCGCCGCCTCAAGGCCGAGAAAGGCCTGGGCCTTGTGGTGGTGGACTACCTCCAGCTCATGCGCACCAGTCGCCGCACGGACTCGCGCGAACTGGAAATCTCGGATATTTCCCGTTCCCTCAAGGGTCTGGCCAAAGAAATCAACGTGCCTGTGGTGGCGCTTTCCCAGCTCAACCGCAAGGTGGAAGAGCGGGGCGACAAGCGCCCCATGCTCTCGGATCTGCGCGAATCCGGAGCCATTGAGCAGGACGCCGACGTGATCATGTTCGTCTACCGCGATGACGTCTACAAATATCAAAAGCCCGCCGAGCGCCCGCCCCAGGGCGTGGCGGAAATAATCATCGGCAAGCAGCGCAACGGGCCCGTGGGCGTGGCCGAACTCATGTATATTTCTCCCTACACGTCCTTTGAAGACATTGCCCCGGACTGGTCGCCGCCTCCCTCGGAAAGCCGGAGCTAGGCCTTTAGAGCATTTTGCTTTTGAAATTATTCAATTTCAAAAGCGGCGCTGCCATCATTTCCCCGCAAGCGGGACAAGCCCCCGCAAGCGGGGCAAGCGCCTGAAAAGCGTGGTTTTCAGGCTCATTCGGCGCGGGCGTCCGCTCCCGCGGCCGCCAGAGCGGTTGCCGTTTTCAACAGCAAACCGCTCTAGCCCCGCCAATGAGAAAAAGCCGGCCTGCCGGGTGCGGGGCGCGGGCGAAAAACACGCAAGTTGTGCGCTCAAACACTGCATATTGTCAGTGATGCGCCCCTGTTGTGCCGGAAGTTTCTGCATCATGCCGCAGCATGAGCGGCACAGGCCGCTGCTGATTTTTCCTTCAAAATCAGCTAAAAGCCTTGACCTGCCTTACTTTTCCGGCCCTGGGGCGCAGTCGGTCGCTCTGCGCTCAAAGCGCATTTACCGCGCAAAAACGCGCAAGAGCAACTTTTTTCAGGCTCATTCGTTGACAAGCAGTTCAAAGCGTGTTTCTGTCGTAAGCAAGGGCCGCGTACCGGCAATACGTTTTGCCGGATGGAAGCGCGGGAAGATTGTTTTTTTTGAGAGGGTGTTTCATGTCCAAGTCCATTTATGTCGGGAACCTTCCCTGGTCCGCCACTGAAGAACAGGTACAGGATCTTTTTGCCGAATACGGCAAAGTTCTGTCCGTGAAACTTGTCAGCGACAGAGAAACCGGACGTGCCCGCGGTTTCGGCTTTGTGGAGATGGAGGACGGCGAAGCTGACTCCGCCATTGAAGCTCTGGATAACTTCAGCTTCGGCGGCCGCACGCTGCGCGTCAATGAAGCCAAACCGAGGGCTCCGCGCCAGCCCCGTTACTAGGGCATCCCGACGGATTATCCGAAACGCCCCGGCCAGCCGGGGCGTTTTGCATGCCGCATTGGAAGCGGCAAGATGAAACGGCTGCGGCGTCTGTGGCCCGCAGCCGTTTTTCCCGGTCTCGGCGCGCAAAATGCGCCTCTCGCAAAAACAGCGCAAAAACCCATACGCCATAGAGCATTTTGCTTTTGAAATTATTCAATTTCAAAAGCGGCGCTGCCGACGCCGCGCAATTTCAGATCCGGACGTGCAGGGCCGCCTTGCCGAGCGCCGCGAATTCTGCCATGATGCGCGCATTGACGCTGCCGTTGTTCCAGGCTCTTTTGTGCCTTTGCGAATCGCAGAGCTCCGGGAAGCGGCGCGTTGCAACCATCGTGCGGAAAGTACGGTTTCTTGCGGCCTCCATGCCGCAGGGCGGCGGCTGAAGCGCGCCCCGGCGCGGCTTTTGGCGCATTGCCTGTGCACCATGCTCTCGCCGCGCGCCACTATTTTCCGGAGGAGGCAATCATGCTCAACCCCGATCAATGTGTTCTCTACAGCGGCGGCGCAGCCGGAACAGAGCAGTTTTTTGGCGCTCTGGCGGAGAGCTGGGGCATCGAAGAAGTGAACTACAGTTTTGAAGGGCATCAGATGGAACGCAAGCGCGGCGTGCGCGTGCTCACGTCTGAAGAACTGGCTCTGAAAGACGTCAGCCTGACCTACGTTTCCAAACTGATGCATCGCGAATACACGCGTGCGCCCCTGTTCCGCAAGGTATTGCAGTCCATTTGCTGGCAGGTCAGCAGCGGCGATCAAATTGTGGTGGTGGGTTCCATTCAGCCCGACGACACGGTCAAGGGCGGCACCGGCTGGGGGGCGGAGTTCGCCAAAATCTGCAATAAGCCGCTGCTGGTCTTCGATCAGCCCAAAAGCGCCTGGTTCATCTGGCAGAAAGACTGTTGGCGCGCGGTGGAGAAGCCGGTCATTGAGCACGCCCACTTCGCGGCCACAGGCACGCGCTTTCTGGAAGACAACGGGCGCATTGCCGTTCAGGATCTTTTTGCCCGCTCCTTTACCCGCTGAGACCTTGCGCTGAACGCTCTGGCAGGGCGAAGCCATGCCAGAGCGCGCGTCAGCCGTTGGCGGCTGTGCCGCCTTACGGATGACGACAGCAGAGCCAGGCGCAGGTGAAGTTTCCTTGCGCCGTGAAGCGCCGGAGCGAGCGTTTCAAATGCAAAACGCTCCAGGATGATTCGCAAATTGTTTGTCATTTTCCGGCCGCGCCTGCCGCTTTGTCCGGCGGTGCGGCCGTTGTTTTGCCCATCAAGGCCGGAGGCCGCTTATGAGCCACCAGTTCACTGAAGCCGAACGCGCCGTGCTGCGCATTGTCCAGGCTGATCTGCCGGATTCCCTCACGCCCTATGCCGACATGGCCCGCGAGGCGGGCATCAGCGAGGCTGAGGTTCTGGAATTGCTGACCCGGCTGAAGGCCTCGGGCGCCATCCGCCGCTTCGGAGCCAGCATCAAGCATCAGAAAACCGGCTGGACGCACAACGCGATGGTGGCCTGGAAGGTGAACGAGGCGGAAGTGGAAGAATGCGGTCGCATTGCCTCACGGCACGACCGTATTTCCCATGTCTATTACCGCCCCTGCTCGGCGCCGGATTGGCCCTATACCTTGTACACAATGGTGCACGGGCGCAGTGAAGCGGAATGCCTCAAGGTGGTCGAGGATCTCTTGCGCGACAGCCCGCTCAGGGAATACGCCATCCTTCGCAGCCTCAAGGAACTGAAAAAAATTTCCATGACCTATTTCGCCTGACGGCCCCTGGGCCCTGCCGGCAAAAGCGGCGCAGCGAGTAGTATTTTCATGCAAGAGGAGAATGACAGATGGACGATCGTTCCCGCCAGTTGTTTGCAAAAGCCTGCGCTCTGATCCCGGGCGGCGTCAACAGCCCGGTGCGCGCCTGCCACAATGTGGCCAGCCTGCCGCTTTTCATTGCCGAGGCTCACGGCTGCCGCCTCACGGATCTGGACGGACGCGAGTATATTGATTTTGTGCTTTCCTGGGGCCCCATGATTCTGGGCCATGACGATCCGGACGTGACGCGGGCCCTGCGCGATGCCGCGGGACGCGGCACCAGCTACGGCGCGCCCTGCCCGGATGAGGTGGCCCTGGCCGCCGAAGTTGTGGCCGCCATGCCCGGCCTGGAAATGGTGCGCATGGTCAATTCCGGCACCGAGGCCACCATGAGCGCCCTGCGCCTGGCGCGCGGCGTGACCGGGCGCAACAAGCTGGTCAAATTCACGGGCTGCTACCACGGCCACGCCGATCCCTTCCTGGCCGCCGCCGGCTCGGGCGTGGCCACCTTTTCCATTCCCGGCACGCCGGGCGTGCCTGCCGCCGTGGCAGCCGACACCCTTCTGGCCCCCTACAACGATCTTGAGGCCGTCAAAGCCTGTTTTGCCGCGCACGGCGCGGATATTGCGGCCATCATCGTGGAGCCCGTGGCCGCCAACATGGGCCTGGTATTGCCCAAAAGCGGCTTTCTGGAAGGCCTGCGGGCCCTGGCCGATCAATACGGCAGCCTGCTGATTTTCGACGAGGTGATCACCGGCTTCCGCGCGGCCTTCGGCGGCGCGCAGGCTCGCTTCAATATTGATCCGGACCTGACCACCTTCGGCAAAATCATCGGCGGCGGCCTGCCTGTGGGCGCTTTCGGCGGCAAGCGCCGCTTTATGGAGCATGTGGCCCCGCAGGGGGAGGTCTACCAGGCGGGCACGCTGTCGGGCAATCCGCTGGCCATGGCCGCGGGTCTGGCCACGCTGCGCAAGCTCAAGGAGCTGGATTACCCTGCCCTGGAAGCCCGCACCAAAGCCTTTGCCGAGGCTTTGGGCGATATTTTGCGCGCCAAGGGCGTGCCCGTGCAAATGCCGACGCTGGCCTCCATGTTCTGCCCCTTCTTCTGCGAAGATCCGGTTGAAAACTTCCTTCAGGCCCAAGCCTCCGATCAAAAGCTCTTCACCGCCTTCTATAAACAGATGCGCGCCCAGGGCATCTATCTTGCTCCTTCGGGCTTTGAAACCGGCATGGTTTCCTTCGCGCACGGCGACGACGACTTCAGCCGCGCGCTGGATGCGGCCCGCAAGGTGCTTTTTTAGAGCCTTTTCCGATTGAAACGCTCCGATTTCAATCAGAGTCCAGGCCGCCCGAGACAGCCCATCAGGCCTCCGCGTTGAGAGCGACAATGACCAAGCAGCCGGACAACACCACGGAAAGCGCGGCCTCCCTGGCCTGCCATGTGCTGAGCAAAAGCGGCCTGCCCCTGGCGCGCCGGCTGGCCGCGCGGCTGGCGCACGAGCCCTGGCGCGCGCCTTCGGGCGTCGCAGCGGCGGCCTGCCTGATCTGCGCGCCGGCCCGGCTGCGCCTGCGGGACGTCAGGCCCTTTGAGCGTCTTGGGGATTTTCTGGCGCAGGAATACCGGCGTCATGCGGCGCATATTTTTATAGGTTCCACGGGCATTGCCGTGCGCGTGCTGGCTCCTCTGCTCAGGCACAAAAGCCTGGACCCGCCCGTCGCGGTTCTGGACCCGGACGGGCGCTTCGTCATCAGCCTCCTGGCCGGGCACTGGGGCGGCGGCAATGAGCTGACCCGGCACCTGGCGCGCTTGCTGGACGCCACGCCCGTGATTACCACGGCCTCGGATCAACCGTCCGCCTTGCCCGAAGAATACGCCGCGCGGGACCAGGCGCCGCCGCGCGCGCTGGATCTGCTGGTCCGCGACGCGGGCCTGCGCATTCTGGATTGGCACTGTCTGCCCCAGGCTCAGGCCGCCCTGCTGGAAGGCCGCAGGCTGCGCCTTTGGGATCCCTGCTCGGCCCTGCCCGGAGCCGCGCCCCCGGCTTTTGAGCGTTTGCCCGGCACTGAGGAAGACGCGCAGCCGCCCCGTGCCGCTTTCCCCGGCTCCAGTGCCGGCGCATGTCCGGCAGATCCGGCTGCGTGCCCCGGCCCCTTGCTGGCCGCGCACTGGCGGCGTCTCGCGCCGGCTCCCGGCCTGTTGCGTCTGGCCGTGCCCCGGCTGTATGTGGGACTGGGCTGCCGCAAAAACCTGCCGCCGGAAGCGATTCTGCCCGCGCTGGAAGCCTTGCTGGCCGCTCATGGCCTGGAGCTGCGCGCCGTTGCCGGTCTGGCCACAGTCACGGAAAAACTGACGGAAGCGGCCCTGCTGGCGCTGGCGGAACGCCTTGGCATCCCCCTGCGGGGTTTTGCCGCGGCAGAGCTGGCCCGCTGCGCCACGCCCAATCCTTCCGAGGCTGCCGGGCGACGTTTCGGCCTTGCGCCTTTCAGCGTCTGCGAGGCAGCGGCCCTGCTGGCTGCCCGCCACGGTCAGGCGAACAGCCCTTCCGCGGCTTTTGCTCACGCGCCTGCCCCGGGGCAGGCTTCAAGGCTGCTCATTCCCAAGCACGCGACCCAGGCTCGCCTTACCCTGGCGGTGGCGCTTGCGGTCCAAACCCCACAATCTCCATGAATGCCGCACCTCTGTATGTCCTGGGTCTGGGCCCCGGCGATGGGGCCTGCCTGACGCCCCAGGCCCGCGCCGCCCTTGAGCGGGCCGAATGCGTGGCAGGGTATCATCTTTATCTTGAACTGACCCCGCCGGAACTGCTGCGCGGCAAAACCGTCATCGGCACCGCCATGCGCCACGAAGAAGAGCGTTGCGCCGCCGCGGTGGATGCCGCGCTTTCCGGCCGCTGCACGGCTCTGGTCTGCTCCGGCGATCCCGGCATCTACGCCCTGGCCGGGCTGGTGCTGGAAATGCTGGAAGCTCGCGACTTGCTTGAGCGCGTGCCGCTCACGGTCGTGCCCGGCGTGCCCGCCGTCTGCGCGGCCGCTGCTCTGCTCGGCGCGCCGCTGACGCACGATTTCGCCTGCGTGAGCCTCAGCGATCTGCTCACGCCCTGGGAAACCATTGCGCGAAGGCTGCACGCCGCGCTGGCAGCGGATTTCGTCTGCGTGCTCTATAACCCGCGCTCCAGGGGCCGCCGCTGGCAGCTTTCCGAGGCCCTGGCCCAGGCCCGGCGGCTGCGGCGGCCGGACTGCCCGGTGGGACTGGTGCGCAAGGCCTTCCGGCCCGGTCAGGAAGTCGGCGTGCACCGGCTGGACAGCTTTGACGAGGCCTGGGTGGATATGCTCTCCCTGGTGATCATCGGCAACAGCGAAAGCCGAGCATTGGGCGCGTATATGCTCACCCCGCGCGGCTATGCCCGCCGTGGGTCATGAACGGGCTTTCGCTGCATTCCAGGAGCTTTTTGCAGCCCCATTGACACGCTGCCGCCCTGCACGTAGATTCAATGGTAATTCTTGTATGCTCTTTCGTAAGGAGAAAATCCGCCATGAAGAAAGTTCTGTTTCTGTCCTGTATTCTGACCCTGATCCTGGCTCTGCCCGCGCTTGCCGCCCAGCCGCCCGTGCCCACCGAATCCCTGCCCTTCAAGGGCTCCAAAAAGACGGTCATGTTCCCGCACGCGCCCCATGCCAAGGTGGAGTGCGTGACCTGTCACCATCAGGTGCAGGGCAAGGAAAATTTCCAAAAATGCGCCACTGCCGGATGCCATGACGACCTCACGGCCAAAAAAGGCGAAAAGAGTCTTTTTTACGTGGTCCATGCCAAGACCGGACTCAAGCATCAGACCTGCCTGGAATGCCATACCAAGGTTGTGGCCCAAAAGCCGGAATTGAAGAAGGAACTCACGGCCTGCGCCAAGTCCAAGTGCCATCCCTAGAGCAGATTACCTTTGACTTTTTATGAAAGTCAAAGGTGGCATTCAGGCGAAAAGCGCGGTTTTCGCTTGGATGTACGCCGCGTTGCGGCGGCTGCCGCTTTCGCGTCAGCAGAGCATTTTCAAAGAGAAAATGCTCTAGGGCCTGTTCACAATAAAAATGCTCCACGGCAGAGCATCCGGGGCGCTCTTCCGCCGCACGGAATTCTTTCCGGCAGTGGCTGAAGCAGTTCTGGGATGTTTTTCCAAAGCCGCTTTCGAGCGGCTTTTGCCGTTTCCGGGGCCTGCAACAGGCTTGCCGCCCACCCTGTTTCAGTAAAATTTGCGTATTTACCCATAAACTGATACGTTTTTTTGTCGTTTTATACATGACAGCACCGAATTTCACGTTGTGTCGTCCTCCGGCGCCCGTGCGCCGATGATTTAACCCCATGAGGTTGCGCATGGCTGCCCAAAACATTGCTGACAACGATGAGGACATCATCGACCTCACTGAGCTTATAGAAAAAGGCGAGGTCCCGGCCAATGAGGCGGCTGTTTCCGCCGGACAAGCCGAAGAGGCTCTCAGCGCCCAGCTCCAAAGTCTCAATGATCTGCCCCAGCAGGCCGACAAGGAGATCGATGCCCTTCTCGCCCAGATGGAAGTCAAGGATGATGGAGCTCCGGCCGATGAAGCCGCAACGACGCGCAAAGTCGATCCTAATGAAGAGCTTGACATGCCGGGCATGGGGGAAGTGGATAAGCTGCTCGACACATTGGACATCCCGCCGCAGCCGCATGAGGATGGCGCGGCGCAGGCCGCGCCCGGGAGTCACGCAGATTCAGGAAGTATAGACAGCGTGGTGGATGATCTGCTCAATTCCATGAGCCCTGCGCCGCCCGCGCATTCGGGCTCCGATCAGAAGCCAGACGTGCATGAGCTGCTTTCCGCGGCATCCGCCCCCGAGGCGACGGGCGATGCCCTGCCGGATGATCTGGAGGCCCTGCTGCAAGCTAACTCGCCGGGCGCAAATCCTGCGGCAGGCCCGTCTGCGCCCCGGAGCCCGGAGCCTGATCTGACCGCGGATCTGGACGATTTGCTGGCAGCGGCCGAAAAACCCGCTCCGCCCTCGGGCGCCGCCTCGCCCGCCGCGTCCAAAGCGCCGGATATCACAGCGGATCTGGACAGCCTGCTGGCCGCCATGACCGCCGGGCAGGATGACGTGCCGCCACAGCCGGCCCGGCCCAGGGACAAAGCGCGGGACGCCGAGACTCCGGCGGCTCAGGCCGTCGCAGCGCCGCAGCCCGCGCCCGAAGCCGCGCAGGCGGCCGCAGCCGCGAACATCACCGAAACAGAGCCGGAACTGAACCCGGAAATCGCGCAGCCAGCCGCGCCGGAAACCGCGCCCCAAAGCCAGCACGAGCCTGCCGCGGATCTGGACAGCCTGCTGGCTGCCATGACCGCCGGGCAGGATGACGCGCCGCCACAGCCGGCCCGGCCCAGGGACAAAGCGCGGGACGCCGAGACTCCGGCGGCTCAGGCCGTCGCAGCGCCGCAGCCCGCGCCCGAAGCCGCGCAGGCAGCCACAGCCGCGGACATCACCGAAACAGGGCCGGAACTGAACCCGGAAATCGCGCAGCCAGCCGCGCCGGAAACCGCGCCCCAAAACCAGCATGAGCCTGCCGCGGATCTGGACAGCCTGCTGGCCGCCATGACCGCCGGGCAGGATGACGCGCCGCCACAGCCGGCCCGGCCCCGGGACAAGGCGCAGGATGCCGAGCCTCCGGCGGCTCAGGCCGTCGCAGTGCCGCAGCCCGCGCCCGAAGCCGCGCAGGCAGCCGCAGCCGCGGACATCACCGAAACAGAGCCGGAAGCGGGATTGGAAATCGCGCAGCCAGCCGCGCCGGAAACCGCCCCCAAAAGCCAGCATGAGCCTGCCGCGGATCTGGACAGCCTGCTGGCCGCCATGACCGCCGGGCAGGATATGCCTTCTTCCCTGGAAGACATGCCGCTCACATCGCATGCGGAGGAGCACGCTGCCGCGCGGGCCTCGGAAGCAGCGCATGAAACGGATGCGGCGCAAGCCTCCGCGCCGCATGAGTCCGCGCACACCGCAGCCGATCTCGCGGAGCACGCTGCCGGCGAGGAGCAGGCTTTTGCGCCTGAGGCCAATGACGAGCTGGATCTGGACATGCTGCTCCTGAGTCCGACGCAGCAGAGCCCAGGCGAGGCCCATGTTTCGGAAGCGGCTCCCGACACTGCTCCGACGTGCGCCGGGCCTTTGCTTGACGGCGACGCCGAGCCCTTGACCGCGCTTGACGATTTGTTGATCGCCGCCCTGCCGGAACAGGCCGCGCAGGCTCCCGCCGACCGGCACGCTGCCCCTATTCCGGCAAAGCAAGCGCCCAAAAGCCAGGCCCCGCAAGGGCCTGAAGCCGACCGGGCCACCGCTGAAGAGCTTGTGAGCCTCAGCGTGCGGCTTCGCCACTGTGAGGCGGAACTTGCGGATGCCAGAGCGCGGATTGCCGCTCTGGAAAGGGCTTCCGGAGCCGCGGCGGCCTCCCTTGAGGACCTGTTGCGCGACGGCAGCCCGCTGCACGACCGTTTTGCCGGGCTGATCGCTTCCTCTGTGCGTCAGGCCATGCAAAGCGCGCCCGCGGGCATTACCGAGCAGGTTCTGGACGAGCGTTTGCAGGCCGTCAACCTCTCCAACAAAAGCATTTCCGCCCGGATGGACGCTCTGGAAACCCGTCTAGATCATCTGGAACCGCGCTTCAACGCGCAGGTGGAAAAGGCCGCTGCCGGCGCTGCCGCACGAATTCTGCGCGAGGAAATCGCTACTCTTGTGCAAAGCTGAGCAAGCTTGCAAGGGTCAAAGTACAGTACAGCAGGGCAGACGCATCTTCTGCGCCAGCCCTAGATGGCGGCAGCAGGGCTATCGACGGCAGAGCGGCAACGGCTTACGTCTCTGCGGCATCGAAAAATGCCTGCTGTCGCGCGGGATGGCGCAAGCGGTCCAGACAAGGCCGCTCATCGTATCCCGTCTGTGCCCTGCCGCCTGCTCTGCAAGGCGTTTGCAACCGCGCCGGCCAGCTCCCGCGCGCTTGCCAAGGCTTGGCTGAACGCTTATGCTTTTGCGCGGTTTCACGGCATGCCGCCGGGATCGGCATCCGCCGCGCTGCTCTGCGCAGCGCATCCTAGAGCAGATTACCTTTGACTTTTTATGAAAGTCAAAGGTGACATTCAGGCGAAAAACGCGGTTTTCGCCTGAATGTACGCCGCGTTGCGGCGGCTGCCGCTTTCGCGTCAGCAGAGCATTTTCAAAGTGAAAATGCTCTAACTACCGACAAAAAGGGCGGGGGCTTGCGGTTTCCGTTCTTTTACCCGTCCAGGCAATACCCGCTGTGGGTCCGGCCATTCCCCAACGGGCGGGTTTTTCTTTCGGCCGTTGCCTGCGTTGGCGGGAACGGCGCGCTTGAGGCTGCTATGGATAAAGATCGCAAGGAAGCCCTGCAGGTAGCCAAAGAGCTGACTGCCAAGTTTATTGAGACGCGCACTGTTTCGCCGGGCAATTTTGCCGAGATTTTTCCCTCGGTCTATCGGGTAGTGTATGCTGCTGTGCGTGAAGGCGCCAGTGAAGACGACAACAAAGGGACAAATGCGTGACTTCCTCCCCGCCCCCGTCCCATCTGCCGCCTCCCCTGCGGCATGACGCCGCCGTAGCGGGCATGTTCGGGCGCATTGCCCGTCTCTATGATTTTATGAACAGGCTGCTGAGCCTGGGCGTGGATCAGCACTGGCGGCGCGTGCTGGCCCGCAACGTGCGCCTTGGTCAAAAGGGCATGGTGCTGGATCTGGCTGCCGGCACGCTGGACGTGGCTTTGGCCGTGCGCCGCGAGCACCCCGCCGCGCTGGTTCCGGCGCTGGATTTCTGCCCGCCCATGCTCAGCCGGGGCCGCGGCAAACTCAAGGGCGCAAACGCCCTCCGCGTGCTGCCCGTGGCTGCGGACGCCAAACATCTGCCTCTGCCCGACGCCTCGGTGGATTGCATAACCATGGCCTTCGGCATCCGCAACATTCTGCCGCGCGAAGCGGCTTTTGCCGAAATGCTGCGCGTGCTCAGGCCCGGCGGTCGCGCCTGCATCCTGGAATTCGGCTCGGGACGCGAACAGATCTGGGGCGGGCTGTACAATTTTTATCTGAATCGCATCCTGCCGCGCATCGGCCAAGTTTTTTCCAAAGATCCGGCGGCCTATGAGTATCTGGCGGAAAGCATCTGCGCCTTTCCCACAGCGCGCGAACTGGAAGCGGAAATGGAACGCGCAGGCTTTGCACGCGCCTGGCATCTGAAACTCACTTCAGGCATAGCCTGCCTGCATCTGGGGGAAAAGGCCTGAAATCGGCGGAACAAGGTTCCCGTAACGCATGCGCGAGCCCTGACGGCATTGCGCACACGCAAGAGGGCCGGGGCGTTTTCGCGCATAGTGTTTTTGAAACGCCCGCTCCGGCGCGGAACGGCGCAAGAATATAAGAATTTTTTGCAAACTCAGGCCAGCCCAATCGCCAACAGCCCGATCCCCATGGCCGCCAGGCCCGCAAGACGCAACCGGGAAGCGGGCAGGGGCAGAAGGCTGAGCAAGGCGCGACGCATGCCCGAGGGAAAAAGCGCCCAGCACAGGCCCTCGAGCACAAAAGCCAGCCCCAGGGCGCGCAGAAAGAGGCCAAAGTCGAAGTTCATGTTCTCCAGTAGACAGAAAAACGCCCTTTTGTAAAGGAAAGAAGATCATGATCAGCTTTGAGTCGCTGCAAAAACGACAATATCCCCTGGCCGTGGTGGGGCTCGGCTATGTGGGCCTGCCCCTGGCTGTGGCCCTGTCGCGACACATGGACGTTCTCGGCTTTGACGTCAATGCCCGGCGTATTGCGGAACTGACCCGGGGCCATGACCGCACCCGCGAAGTGGACGACGAAAAGCTCAAAGCCGCCGCAGTGCGCTACACCGGCGATCCGGCTGCGCTCAAACAGGCGGCCGTGATCATCGTGGCTGTGCCCACGCCCATAGACGACCACCGCTCCCCGGATCTTTCGCCGGTCGTCAGCGCCACAACCACTGTCGGGCAAAACTTGACCGCGGGTTGCGTGGTGGTCTATGAGTCTACGGTATACCCCGGTCTCACCGAGGAAGTCTGCGTGCCCATTCTGGAGCGCGAATCCGGGCTGCGTTATGGCCGCGACTTTACCGTGGGCTACTCGCCGGAACGGATCAACCCCGGCGACAAGGTGCACACGCTGGAAACCATCACCAAGATTGTCGCAGGCTCGGATCAGGCCACGGCCGATCTGCTGGCGCGGATTTACGGCTCCGTGGTCAGGGCGGGCATTCACCGCGCTTCCAGCATCAAGGTGGCCGAGGCCGCCAAAGTCATCGAGAATACCCAGCGCGACCTGAATATCGCGCTGATGAACGAGTTGGCCGTCATTTTCGAGCGCATGGGCATCGACACCCTGGAAGTGCTGGAAGCCGCGGGCAGCAAATGGAATTTTCTGCCTTTCCGGCCCGGTCTGGTGGGCGGGCACTGCATCGGCGTGGACCCCTATTACCTCACCTACAAGGCCGAGGAACTGGGCTTTCACCCGGAAGTGATCCTGGCAGGCCGCCGGATCAACGACAATATGGGCAAATATGTGGCCGAATGCGCGGTCAAGCGGCTGATCAGGCGCGGCCGGGTGATCAGCGGCGCGCGCGTGGGCATTCTGGGTTTCACGTTCAAGGAGAACGTGCCGGATCTGCGCAATACCCGCGTGGTGGACGTCGTGCGCGAGCTCAGGGATTACGGCGTGGAAACGCTGGTCAGCGACGCTCAGGCCGACCCGGCGGAAGCGCTACGCGAGTACGGGCAAACGCTTGTCCCCCTGGAGGAGCTTCGCAACCTGGACGCCCTGATCCTGGCTGTGGGGCACGCGGCATACGCAAGTCTCTCGCCCGAGGATCTCAAAAGCCGCTTTGCGGACCCGGCCGCTGCGGTGCTGCTGGACGTGAAAGCCTTTTTTGATCCGCAGGCCATGCGCGCGGCGGGCCTTGCCTACTGGAGGCTGTAAAACCCGTGGCCCTGCTGATCTGCGCGGCCGCGCGCGAGGAGCTCGCGGCCCTGATGCCGCACTGGGAACGGACTGCGACGCCTGACGCGGCCGGGCCGGATCTCGCGGCGGAAATGCGCTTGTGGCCGGTGCGCCTGAAACATAGGCAGGCTCTGGCCTGCCTCACCGGCGTGGGCCCGCTGAACGCAGCCCTGGCCTTGGGGCTCTGCCTCGCCAGAGCCGAAGCCGAAGGGCGGCCCGTTGACGCAGTGCTCAACGCCGGGCTGGCCGGCAGTTTTAACCTCGCGGATCTGCCCTTGCGCTCCCTGTGCCTGGTGCGCGAGGAAATCTGGCCGGAATACGGCCTGCACGACGGCCACAGCGTCACGGCCGAGGCTTTCGCTTTTCCGCTCTGGCGGCGTCCGGCAACGGACGGCAGCGGGCGGGCGGACGTGCGCGACCGCCTGTCGCTGAGCAATGCGGCCGGGCTGGCGGCTCTGGGCTTCAGAGGCCCGGAGGCTGCGCTTCCCTTCCGGGCATGCCGCTCGCTGACCGTTGCCGGGGTCAGCGCCAGCTTTGACAGGGCGCGCAACCTCTGGAACCGCTATCACGCGGAATTGGAAAATATGGAAGGCTTTGCCGTGGCCTATGCCTGCGCCCGCCAGAGCATCCCCTGCGTGGAGATCCGCTGCGTATCCAACAAGGTGGGTCCCCGCGCAAAAGATGAAAAAGACTTTCCGGGCGCGCTGGCGGCTCTTGGCCGCATTCTGCCCGCCCTTAACCTGATCTGAAGCACAGCCATGATCCTACTCAAAGCCCGCCTTGCCCTGGAACTGCCCCCCATCAACCGGGCGCTGGCCCGGGCCGTGGACACGCTGCCCGAACCCGTGCGCCCTGTGGCCCGGCATATCTTCGAGGCCGGAGGCAAACGCCTGCGCCCGCTGCTGACCGTGCTCACGGCCAGGCTGCTGGGCTATGCGGCCGAGGATATTTACGAGCTGGCCGCGACCATGGAAATGCTGCACGGCGCCACCCTTTTGCACGACGATGTGCTGGATAACGCCCTGAGCCGCCGGGGCAGGCCCGCAGCCCATACCCTGTTTGACGTGCCCACCGTGATCCTGGCCGGGGACGCGCTGCTCGCCGGGGCCAACGCTTTGGTGGCCGGATTCGGCGACCCGCGCCTGACGCGCTGCTTTTCCGAGGCCACCAGCCGCACCGCGGCCGGGGAGATTCTGGAAATCGCCTCCCAGGGGCGCGTGGATTTGCCCGCCGCCGAGTATCAGGAAGTGGTGCGCGGCAAAACCGCCTGGCTGATTCGCGCTTCCTGCGAATTGGGGGCCCTGCGCGCCGGGGCTGATGCGGCTGCCGTGGCCGCTGCCGGCGCATACGGCGAAAATCTGGGCATGGCCTTTCAGCTGGTGGACGACGCCCTTGACTTCGCGCCCTCGAGCGTGACCGGCAAGCCCACGGGCGGCGACGTTCGCGAAGGCAAACTGACGCCCCCTCTGCGGCTCTATCGCCTGAGCCTGAACCGGGAAGAACGCGCCGCCTTTGACGCGGCCTTCAGTTGCGGCCTGATGACCGAACATGACGCCGAAGCCATTGCCGGGCGCATCCGTGACGCGGCTTTCGACGCGCAGACGCGTCTGGACGCGGATGCCTACCTGGACGCGGCCCGCGCGGCTCTGGACAATCTGCCCCATCTGCCGGAACGCGATCTCATGCGCCAGATGGCCGACTATGTGCGCGACAGGAAGAAGTAGTTTTTTTGCAACGGAAGCAGATTCCTTTTTGAAATGTGTCAGATTTCCAGGGTAATCCGGTCGCGTGCGGCCTTTGAAAGTCAATCTGCTCTGAGAGGAGGCCAGTATGCTCTATCGCATGGAAACAGGCCCGCATGCCGGGCTGGAAGATACCCGGGGCCGCAAGACGGCCCAGCAATTGCGCAGGGCCCTGGGCCTCGCCGTGGGCGGAGTGCGCCAGATCAAAGTCTTCACCGTGGACGGCCTGGATGCGGCCCAGGTTCGCCGCCTGCTGGACGAGGGCATCTGGCACGATCCCATTTTGCAGCAAGCCTCATTGGAGCCCCTGCCCCTGCCCGCTCCCGGGGAAGGGCCCGCGCCGGACTGGTTCGTGGAAGTGGGCTTCCGCCCCGGCGTCACGGACAACGAGGCCCGCACGGCCCGCGATACCGCGGCCCTGGTGCTGGGCGTGCCGCGCGACAGTTTGCGCGTCTACACGGCCATACAGTACCGCATCTGCAATGATCCGGCCGCACCGCTCACGCGCGAACAGGTGCAGGCCCTGGCCCGCGATCTGCTGTGCAACACGCTGATCCAGCGCTTCCGGGTCAAAAGCCTGGCAGAATGGCGCGGGAATCCGGGTTTTGCGCCGCAGGCGGCCAGGGTCACCGGCCAATCCAACGACACTGTGGAAACCGTGGCCCTTTCCCGGATGGACGACGCCGCCCTGCTCAAAGCCAGCCGTGAAAACACCTGGGCTCTCAACCTCGACGAATTGCGCAGCATCCGCGCGCAGTTCACTGATCCCGCCGAGATCGCCCGGCGCAAGGCCCTGGATCTTCCCGCCGATCCCACGGACGTGGAAATGGAGGTGCTGGCCCAGACCTGGTCCGAGCACTGCAAGCACAAAATTTTTGCCGCGCGCATCGACTATCTGGATGAAGACACCGGGCGGCATGAGAATGTGGACAATCTGTACAAGACCTGCATCCGCGACGCCACGGCCATCCTGCGGCAGCGCATGGGCGCCAATGATTACTGCAAATCCGTGTTCACGGACAATGCCGGGGTGATCGCCTTCATTAACGGCTACGACGCCTGCATCAAGGTGGAAACCCACAACAGCCCTTCGGCCCTGGACCCGTACGGCGGCGCGCTGACCGGCATCGTGGGCGTGAACCGCGACCCCATGGGCACGGGCCTGGGCGCGGAACTGGTCTGCAATACGGATGTCTTCTGCTTTGCCTCGCCTTTTTACGACAAGGCCCTGCCGCCGCGTCTGCTGCACCCCCGCCGGGTGCTGGAAGGCGTGCGCGAGGGCGTGGAGCACGGCGGCAACAAATCCGGCATTCCCACTGTCAACGGCTCCCTGGTCTTTGACGAGCGCTACCTGGGCAAGCCCCTGGTCTACTGCGGCACGGTGGGGATCATTCCCACGCAGATCAACGGTCGCCCGGGCTGGGAAAAGAAAGCCCGGGTGGACGATGTGATCGTCATGACCGGCGGCCGGATCGGCAAGGACGGCATCCACGGCGCCACCTTTTCCTCCGAGGAGCTGCATGAGGGCTCCCCGGCCACGGCCGTGCAGATCGGCGATCCCATCACCCAGCGCAAAATGTACGACTTCATCCTGCGCGCGCGCGACCTTGGCCTGTACAACGCCATTACGGACAACGGCGCGGGCGGCCTGTCCTCTTCGGTGGGGGAAATGGCCGGGGATACGGGCGGCTGCGTGCTGGACATCGCCAGGGCCCCGCTCAAATACGACGGGCTGCGGCCCTGGGAGATCCTGCTTTCCGAAGCTCAGGAGCGCATGACCCTGGCCGTGCCCCCGGACAAGCTGGCGCAATTCATGGAGCTGGCCGCGCGTATGGATGTGGAGGCCACGGCTCTCGGGCATTTCACGGCTTCAGGCTTTTTCGAGGCCCGCTACGGCGAGCGGGTGGTGGCCTCTCTGCCCATGCGCTTCATGCACGACGGCGTGCCCCAGCTTGAGCTGGAAGCCGTATGGAAAACGCCGGACACGCCGGATACCCGGGTAGAGGTCACGGGGCTGGACGCGCGCGGCGAGGCTGCATTTTTACGGCGCATGCTCGGGCGTCTGAATATCTGTTCCAAAGAATACATTATCCGCCAATATGACCATGAGGTGCGCGGCGGCAGCGTGATCAAGCCCCTGGTGGGCGCGCTGCGCGACGGCCCGGCCGACGCGGGCGTGCTGCGCCCCCTGCTGGAGTCGGACGCCGGGCTGGTCATTGCCCACGGCATCTGCCCCAAATTCAGCGATTACGACACCTACTGGATGATGGCCAACGCCATGGACGAGGCCGTGCGCAACGCGGTGGCCGTGGGCGGCAATCCCGACGCGCTGGCCGGGGTGGACAATTTCTGCTGGTGCGACCCGATCTGGAGCGGAAAAAATCCCGACGGCCGCTATAAGCTGGCGCAACTGGTGCGGGCCTGCAAGGCCTTGCGCCAGTTTTCCCTGGCGTACGGCCTGCCCTGCATCTCCGGCAAAGACTCCATGAAGAATGACTACACCGGCGGCGGTGAACGCATCTCCATTCCGCCCACAGTGCTTTTCTCCGTGCTGGGCGTGATCAACAATGTGACCTGCGCGCAAACCTCGGATTTCAAACGCGAGGGCGAGCATATCTATCTTTTGGGCGGCACCTGGCGCGAAATGGCCGGCAGCGAGGCAGCCGACGAATTGGGCCTGAAGGGCGGACGCGTGCCGCATGTGGACGCGACCACGGCCCTGCCCCGCTATCGCGCGATCAATGCGCTCATGGGCCAGCGGGCCATTGCCGCCTGCCATGACTGCTCGGACGGTGGTTTGGCCGTGGCCCTGGCCGAAATGTGCATTGGCGGCCGCCTGGGCGCGGAAGTGGATCTTGATGCCGTGCCCGCCCTGGAAGACATGAGCCGCACGGAGCTGCTCTACAGCGAATCGGCCAGCCGTCTGCTGGTCAGCATCAGGCCCGACCTGGCCATGCTGCTTGACGCCCTGGGGCAATGGCAGATCTGCCGTCGCATCGGCACGGTCGCGGGCGACGGGCATCTGACCCTGAAAAGCGGCGACAGCGTTGTGTTGCGCGAAGATGTGGAAGAGCTGGCCCGGGCCTTCAAACGCACCCTGGACTGGTAAGGGCTCAGGGCTGACGCATCTAGAGCAGATTACCTTTGACTTTTTATGAAACAAAGGTGGCATTCAGGCGAAAAACGCGGTTTTCGCCTGAATGTACGCCGCGTTGCGGCGGCTGCCGCTTTCGCGTCAGCAGAGCATTTTCAAAGAGAAAATGCTCTAAACTTTTTCTAACCAACTGATAATAAAACTTTTTCAGCAATTTGACAGGCTCTCATTTTTTGCGGTATAGTCTATGTAATGAGAAAAGGCATTCCCCATGCCGGTTGGTGGCGCACAACGCGCGGGCGCGTTTCCAGGGTCAGCCCTCATTAAGCCACCTGCTGCAAAGCCGCCTTTTTCCGTCCGGCGGCGTGGCAAGGCCAACATTGACCTTGCGGTATGTTCAATACAGCTTCGCCCAATGTTTGCCTTGCGCCTTGCCGGCCGAAAAAATTCGGCTTTTCGCGGACGGTGTTTTAATGAGGGCTGACCCTGGGCCACCGGAAAAACCCTTGGGGTCAGAGTCGCGGGCGCGACTTGTCCGGTTCCGCATCGCTTTGCGCCGGACAGCCTTGAACACCAACCAAGGAGTAATCATGAAGTATTCACGCTGGCTTTCCATGGGAGCAGCCCTGGCCCTTTGCCTGGCTCTTGCCGCCCCCATGAATGCCGACGCGGCTTCACAAAGCGCTCCCACTGCCAAAAGCCGGAAATCCGGCACAGAAGCCCCTGCTCCCTCCGTGAAAAAAAGCAAAAAAGTCGTCTCTTCCGCACGCAAAAGCAAGGCTGCCGTCAGCAAGAGCAAAAAGGCGCGCAAAAAGCAGCGCAGCAGAGCTGCAGCCAAAAAACAGCTCAGGGCCAAGGCCAAAACTGCCCGCAAGAGCGCGGATAACCGCGCAATCTGGCTTAAGCGCGCCCAGGGCAGCGAATTGCTGACAGGCAAGGCATCCTGGTACGGTCGTGACTTCCACGGCGGTTCCACGGCCAGCGGCGTTGATTATGATATGTACACCTTCACCGCGGCTCACCGCACCCTGCCCATCGGCACTGTGGTCAAGGTCACGGATCAGGATAACGGCAAAAGCGTCATGGTCTGTGTCACGGATCGCGGCCCCTATGTGCGCGGCCGGATCATCGACCTCTCGTATGCCGCCGCCAGGCAGCTTGACTTGAGCAGGCGCGGGGTGGGCAAAGTGGATCTGGAAGTGGTCAGCGACGAAAGCGGCACCCCGCTCAAGGCTGATCAGGCGTATTATGTGCGCTATGTGGCCGCCAAAGGCCATGAAAAAGTCGGGCCGTTCCGCGCCTTCGCCGACGCCGCCGCCATGCACGAGGCCTTGCGCCAGATGCATCCGGAAGCCGAAGTGGTGCTGGGCAGCTCTCGCTGAGATCGTCGTACCACAGCAATGCAAACAAGGCCTCCCGGCAGATGCGGGAGGCCTTGTTTACAGCTCGCTTCAGCTTTGCGGCTCAGGCTTACAGCCGCTCCAGGACTTTGCGCCCCATTTCCTCGCAGCCCACCAGCGTTTTGCCCGCTTCCATGATGTCGCCGGTGCGGTAGCCGTCGGCCAGGGTCCGGCGCACGGCCGCTTCAATGCAGTCAGCTTCGGCGCTCAGTCCCAAACCCAGGCGCAGGAGCATGGCCCCGGACAGAATCGTCGCCAGAGGATTGGCTTTGTCCTGCCCGGCGATATCCGGCGCGGAACCGTGGACAGGCTCAAAGAGCCCGGGCCCGGAAGCGCCCAGTGAGGCCGAGGGGAGCATGCCCAGGGAGCCGGTGATCACCGAGGCTTCGTCGGAAAGGATGTCCCCGAAGATATTGCCGGTCAGGATAACGTCGAACTGCGAGGGATCGCGCACCAGTTGCATGGCCGCATTGTCCACATACAGGTGCGAAAGCTCCACGTCGGCGTACTCCCTGTGGGTTTCGAGCACTACCTCCTTCCAGAGCCGCGAGGTTTCCAGCACATTGCTCTTTTCCACGGAGCAGACCTTTTTGCGGCGCTTGCGCGCGGTCTCAAAGGCCACCACCGCGATACGGCGGATTTCCTCTTCCGTATAAATCATGGTGTTGAAGCCCGTGCGCAGGCCGTCGCGCGTTTCCAGGCCGCGCGGCTCGCCAAAATAAATGTCGCCCGTGAGCTCGCGCACCACAATGAGATCAAGGCCCCTGGCCGCCACGTCCGGCCGCAGCAGGCAGGCTCCGGCCAGTTCCGGCAGCAGCAGGGCCGGGCGCAGATTGGCGAAAAGCCCCAGAGCCTTGCGGATGCCCAAAAGGCCTTTTTCCGGCCGTTTTTCCGGCGGCGCGGCATCCCACTTGGGGCCGCCCACCGCGCTGAGATAGACCGCATCCGCCTTGCGGCATTTCTCCACGGTTTCGGCGGGCAACGGTTCGCCCGTGGCGTCCACGGCCGCGCCGCCGATCAGGGCTTCCTCAAAATCAAAGATGTGGCCGAATTTTTGCGCCGTGGCCGCCAGCACGCAGGCTCCCTGGGTCAGAATCTCCGGGCCGATGCCGTCGCCGGGCAAGAGGCAGATGGTCTTGTTCATAGGCAATTTCCTTAACTTTTTCAGGTACTCCACGTTGTTCCGCGCTCATGACCGGCAACGGCCGGCAACCGCGCAATCTCCCGCCAGGCAAGGCAGACGCCCCACAGGCCAACACGCTTGCCCCTGCCCCTGGCGGGGCAATACGGATGCAGCAGCACAGGCCGTGAGCCCTGGGCAAAACAGGCGCATAGGCAGGCCGGGAAGCAAAAGGCGTTTTGAAAGCAGTTTCCCTGTGAAACGGCTCTAGCGCCCGTCTCCCAGGCGCTCCTTCACATAGCCTACCAGGCCCCCCCTGGCCAGAATGGCGGCCATGGATTTGGGCAGCGGCGGGCAGACGATTTCCGCGCCGTTGGTCAGATCGTGGATGCGGCCCGTGGCCGCGTCGATTTCCAGCTCGTCGCCGTCCCGGATTTTGTCCACCTCGTCGCCCACTTCCATGAGCAACAGGCCCATGTTGAAGGCGTTGCGGTAAAAAATGCGCGCAAAGCTGTGCCCGATGACCACGGGCATGCCCGCGCCCAGAATGGCAATGGGCGCGTGCTCCCGCGAGGAGCCGCAGCCGAAGTTGCGCCCGGCCACCAGAATGTCGCCCGGCCGCACCCGCTTGACCCACTCCGGGTCCAGTCCGGACATGCACTTTTCGCCCAATGTCGCGGCGTCGCTGGTGACCAGAAAGCGCGCCGGGATAATCGCGTCCGTGTCGATATGTTCGCCCACTTTGTGGGCCTTGCCCTTGTACTCCATAATGTGATTCCTCCGGCGGAAATACCGGGGCAGGAAAGCCTTTTCCCTCCCCGGGCCCGCATCTTTCCCGAAACTTTTCCCGCACTGCGCCCCTGCTTCAGGGCTGCCGCATGCGCTGCGTCTGCCCTGGCCCCTGCTCCCATCCGGCCTTACAGCGCGTCCGGGGAAGCGATCCTGCCGGCCACGGCGCTGGCCGCCGCCACCAGCGGCCCGGCCAGGTAGACTTCGGAAGAGAGGCTGCCCATGCGGCCCTTGAAGTTGCGGTTGGTGGTGGTCACCGCGCGCTCGCCATCGCCCAGAATGCCCGTATGGCCGCCCAGGCAAGGCCCGCAGGTGCACGGGCCCACAATGCAGCCCGCATCCATGAACACTTCCATCAGGCCCTCCTTGAGGCATTGCTTCCAGACCGTGGGGGTGGAGGGCAACACGATGCAGCGCACCTTTTTGTCCACCTTGCGGCCGCGCAGCACTTCTGCCGCGTCGCGCATGTCGCTGATCCGCCCGTTGGTGCAGGAGCCGATGACCACCTGCTGGACAGGCGTATCCCTGACCTCGGACACGGGCCGGACGTTGGACGGCAGATGCGGGCAGGCCACCACAGGCTCCTGGCCGGTGACGTCGATGTCCAGCACGCGCTCATACGCCGCGCCCGCATCCGCGGCCAGATCCCGAGTCAAACCCGGATGGTCGGGATCGTGGCCGTGCTCGGCGCAATAGGCGCGGGTCTGGGCGTCCACGGCGAACAATCCCACCTTGCCGCCGGCCTCAATGGCCATGTTGGCCATGGTCAGGCGGCCTTCCACAGGCAAGGCGTCAATGACCGGGCCGCCGAATTCCAGGGCCTTGTACAAGGCTCCGTCCACGCCGATGGTTCCGATCAGCAGGAGTATAAGATCCTTGGCGCGCAACCAGCGGGGCATGACGCCCGTGAAATTGACCCGGATGGTGGGGGGCACCTTGAGCCAGGTTTCGCCCAAAGCCATGGCCGCCGCAATGTCCGTGGAGCCCATGCCCGTGGCAAAAGCTCCGATGCCGCCATAGGTGCAGGTGTGGCTGTCCGCGCCGATGACCAGATCGCCCGGCCCCACCAGGCCCTGCTCGGGCAGCAGCGTGTGCTCCACGCCGCAGTCGCCGCCCTCGTAATAGTGGGTAATGTTCTGCTCCTGAGCGAAGGCGCGGCTGATCAGCACCTGATTGGCCGAATCAATGTCTTTCTGGGGCGTGAAATGATCCATGACCAGGGCGATTTTATCCTTGTCGAAAACCCGTTTCGCGCCCATGCCGCGAAAAGACTTGATGGCCAGCGGCCCGGTGATGTCGTTGGCCAGCACCAGAGAAACCCGGCATTGGACAATCTGGCCGTCACGCTCCACGGTGTCGTCGGTATGAGCCTGCAGAATCTTCTGCGCAAGCGTCTGAGGCATGTTCAAACTCCTTACAAATATGCATCTGAGCGGGCGGCGCAGCCTGACGCAGCCCGGAAGACAAAAGACGCCCGCTAATCATGCTGGCAGTGGATGCGCGCGCCTTCCTCCTCTCTCTTGGCCAGATGGTTCAGCGCGTCCACATAGGCCTTGGCGCTGGCCACGAAAATATCCGGGTGCGTGCCCCGGCCCACGGCGGAATACGCCTTTTCCCTGATCCGAACGGTTACTTCGCCGAGAGCGTCCGTGCCGCCGGTGATCGCATTGATGGCGTATTGCTCCAGTTCGGGCTCGCGGCCCACAATGTCAGCGATCACGTTGAAGAGCGCGTCCACCGGCCCCACGCCGAAACCCGCGCCGCTCTTTTCCATGCCGTCCACATCCATGAGCACCGCGGCCGTGGGCGGCACGCCTCCGGCATCCGAGCTCTGCACGCTCACATGGCGCAGGCGCAGGCGATCCGGAATACGGTAAATTTCCTGCTGGATGAGGGCCATGAGGTCGTCGTCATGCAGGGTTTTTTTGCGATCCGCCAGTTGCTTCACGGCCTCAAAGACCAGATTGAGCTGTTCCTCATCCAGCTTGTACCCCATGCTCTCGAACTTGTTGCGCACCGCATTGCGGCCCGAGTGCTTGCCGATGACCAGACTGCTGGCGCTGCGGCCCACGGACTGCGGGGTCATGATCTCGTAGGTTTCGCGGTTCTTGAGCATCCCGTCCTGATGAATGCCGGATTCGTGCGCAAAGGCGTTGGCGCCCACCACGGCCTTGTTGTTGGGAATGGGCTGGCCGATGATCATAGAAAGCAGGCGGCAGGAGGGATAGAGCTGCTCGGTCCTGATATTGTGATCCAGAGCGTAGTAATCGCGGCGCACGCTCAGCGCCATGACGACCTCTTCCAGCGAGGCGTTGCCCGCGCGCTCGCCGATGCCGCTGAGCGTCACTTCGGCCTGGCGCACGCCCACTTTGAGGGCAGCCAGGGTATTGGCCACCCCAAGGCCCAGATCGTCATGACAGTGCACGCTGAAAACCGCCTTGTCGCTGTTGGGCGTATTTTTGATCACATAATCCACGAGCGCGGCGAATTCCTCCGGCTGGGCGTAGCCCACGGTGTCCGGCAGGTTGATGGTGGTGGCCCCGGCCTTGATGGCGGCCTCCACGATGCGGCAGAGGAAGTCGCGCTCGGAACGCGAGAAATCCTCGGCGGAAAATTCCACGTTATCCGTGTAGGCAGCGCAGCGCCGGACCCCGGCCACCGCCATTTTGAGCACCTCTTCCGGCTCCTTGCGCAGTTTGTGCTTCATGTGCAGGGGCGAGGTGGACAAAAAAATGTGAATGCGCGGGTTGCGGGCGCTTTTCACCGCGTCCCAGCAACGGTCGATATCGTTTTCCACGCAGCGGGCCAGACCGGCCACTTGTATCTCCCCGGCCTGCGCGGCAATGGCCCGCACGGCTTCAAAATCGCCGGGGCTGGAGGCAGGAAAGCCCGCTTCCATAATATCCACGCCCAACACTTCCAGTTGATGCGCAAGGCGCAGTTTTTCCTGTAAATTCATGGTGGCGCCGGGCGATTGCTCGCCGTCGCGCAAGGTAGTATCGAAAAAGTAGACGCGGTTATGCATGACGATCTCCTCTGGTCTGATGCCGCTCCCCCGTACAAACACGGCTGCTGTCAGGGGAACCGCCGGGGCGCTTTCCTTTTTAGAGCATTTTGCTTTTGAAATTATTCAATTTCAAAAGCGGCGCTGCCATCATTTCCCCGCAAGCGGGACAAGCGCCTGAAAAGCGTGGTTTTCAGGCTCATTGCTTCAGCCGTTGCGACGAAGGAAGCTACGGATGAAGACAGCAACTGGTTACTGCGACAGCCAGCCAACGCAACCGCTGTCGCTATCCGTAAGCAAGCAAAGCTTGCTAACGGCTACCGCCGGCGCGGGCGTCCGCTCCCGCGGCCGCCAGAGCGTTTAGCTCATTTCATGAGCAAAACGCTCTACAATGCCCGGACCACCGGCAGCGCAAGCGCCGGAGGCACGGGCGCGGCCCGGCGCGGCCGCCTCACGGGAGCCCCTCCGCAAAAAAAAGCCTGAACCCAACGGCAACGAGTGGATATATCTTGCGTAACGGCCACCGTACAGGGCGGCTGTCCGGGGAGCGCGTCTTTCCGCCCGAAAGGCGGCGGGCCGTTACGCAACCTTACTCGCTTTGCGGCGACAGGGCGCGTAGCAACTGACGATTGCGGCGGGGGAGCATCACAAAGGTGTAAACAAGGCCGCCTGCGATGTACAAAGCGCAGAGCACAAAGCCCATGAGCCGGGGCAGCGAAACCACCAACGCGAGGATGAACAAAAAGGCGATCATGGTACGGATGGGATGAGCACGCAGAAAATCATATTCCTTAAAGGAAAAGTAACGCACCCGGCTGACCATCAAAATGCCTGCGCCCACAGCCAGCAGCAGCGCCAGATAGGCAGTCAGCGGCTGCAAAAAGCCGGGGAACAGCGCGGCGAAAAAGACAAAGGTCACCACCGTGCAGCCCCCTGCGGGGATCGGCAGACCGATGAAAAAACGCTTGCCCACGGCAGCGGTGCTGACATTGAAGCGCGCCAGGCGCAAAGCCCCGCAGGCCGCATAAATGAAGGCCGCGGCCACGCCCAGGCGACCGAAGGCCTCCAGTTGCCATTGCCAGAGCAGCATGGCCGGGGCAAGGCCGAAAGCCACAAGATCCGCAAGGGAGTCGTACTGCACGCCAAATTCGCTGGCCGTGTTGGTCAGGCGGGCCACCTTGCCGTCCAGACCATCCATAAGCGCCGAAAGCAGGATGGCCATGCCCGCGGCTTCAAAACGGCCCTGCACTGCCCAGACCATCGACAAAAAGCCGAGAAACATGCTCAGCGTCGTGATCATGTTGGGCAGGAGGTAGACCCCTTTATGCGGCTTTTTCTTTTCCATGCTTTTCCAAACCGGCCGCATCATGCGGCGCAACGCCGGGGCGCGGCTTACCGGGCCCGGGCAAGAACGCTCTGCCCGGCAAAAACTTCTTCGCCCATTTGCACAGCCGCAGCATAGCCTTGCGGCAGATAAAGGTCAACTCGCGAGCCGAAACGGATCATGCCGTAACGCTCGCCGCGGCCCAGCGCGTCGCCTTCGGCCACGCGGCAGACGATGCGGCGCGCCACGAGGCCCGCGATCTGCACCATGATCCAGACCTGGCCGTCGGCCCCGCGCAGGCGGTAGGCGCAGCGTTCGTTGTCCGTGGCGGCCTTGTCCATGGCGGCATTGAAAAATTTGCCGGGCCAGTAGCGGATTTCCTCCACCACGCACTCCACGGGCGAGCGGTTGACGTGCACGTTGAAGACATTCATGAAAATGCTGATGCACTGCCTGGGCTCGCCGCTCGGATCAAAGGGGTCCGGGCGCTGCTCAATGCGGATGATCCGCCCGTCAGCCGGGCTCACGGCCAGACCTTCGCCCTGCGGCACGACGCGTTCGGGATCGCGGAAAAAATGAATGCTGAACCAGCAGGCCGCCAACAGGAGCAAAGCCAAACAACTCCAGTCCAGAAAAGCGAAAACCAGGGCCGAAAGCGCGGTCAGGCCGATGCAGGGCCAGCCTTCTGGGGTAATGCCGCAGTGTGCGGGGCGCATAATGACTCCAGCGGGTGCGCCGCGCTGTCCGGCGCGGCGGTACAATTATAGGGAAAGTATATCTATAGACTGTGCCGGGGCGCAAGGCAAGATGCCTGGCCCTGGAAGGATTCACTTTGAGAGCGAAATTCCTTTCTCAACCGTGTAGAATTACAATGAATTTTTTAAAAAAATCATCGCAAAGGCGAATCCCTCGCAGCGTCGGAGTCGCTGCGCCGCCCCTTGCGGCCTGGCGCGCTCACGTCTATACTGGCGGCATGAATACAGCCACAAAGACTCTCTGCCTCGCCCTTCTGACGGTCTTTGCATTGACCGCCTGCGGCCCCAAAGACATCGGGACGGGCACCTCCTCGGAGTATGCCGCGGCCTCGCCGGGCATGGCCCCTGAAGAGCAGTTGCGTTACCCCATGACCGGCATGAGCAATACCCAGCGCATGCTCTACCATGTCAACCGGCCGGACGTCATGAGCCGCATGCAGCAATGGCAGATGAGCCGCTTCAGCGGTCTGCGCGGCGACCAGCCCACTCCCGAGGACCCGGCGTATCGCGCGGTTCCCAGGCAGCGCAGCCCCTTCAGGCAGTAGCGCCCGTCATGGATCCCGTCACCCATGCCGCCAGCGGCGCCGTGGCCATGCTGGCTCTGCCGGGCCGCCCCGCCACGCGCTGGGCCGTGCCGCTGGCCGCTCTGGTTGCCGCCTCGCCTGATTTGGACATCCTTTTCGCGTCCGGCCCGCTGCAGTTCCTCCTGCTGCACAGGGGCATCACCCATTCCCTCGCCGCCTTGCCGGTCATGGGCCTGATTCTGGCCGTCTGCTCCTGGCCTCTCTGGCGCGCGGCCACGCCGGCGCGCTGGAGCTTCGCGCGGGTCTGGCTCCTGGCCTGCGCCCTGGTGCTGCTCCATATCTGGCTGGACGTGGTGACCACCTACGGCACCATGATTTTTCTGCCCTTTTCGCACGAGCGCGTTCGCCTCAACGGCATCTTCATCATTGATCTGCTGCTGACGCTGCCCCTGCTCTGGGCTGTCTGGCGCTGGCGCAACAAGCGCGCGCTCATGCTCCTGGCCCTGGCCTGGATTTTCGTATATCCGGCCCTGGGCGTGGGGCTCAACGCCTGGCATACGGCCCAGACCGAAGCGCGTCTGGCGGCCGAACACCGGCTTGTGAGCCGGGTGACAGTGCTGCCGGACGCATTGGCGCCCTTTTTCTGGCGGGCGCTCTTTGAGGAAGAAAACGCCAAGGGGAAAAACGTGCGCGAGCAAGGGCTCAATGCCCTGGGGCAGGCGCGCACGCCGGAACGCGCCTGCACGGCAGTGCCCAACGCGCTGGCAGCGGATCTTTCGCGCCAGTCCGTGACCTGCGAGACGTTTTTCGGCTTTGCCGTGCTGCCGGTCATCACCCCCCTGCGCCGGGAGGAATGGCCGCAAGACCCGGCGCAGCAAGCCCGCGAATTTTTAATCCATGATCTGCGCTTTGGCAGCAATCTGGAATTTGTACAAAAACTCATGGCCATGCGCCCGCATGCGGACATCCCTTTTCAACTCATGGTGGAAGTGGAATTTGGACAGGGCGACAGTCCGGCCCTCCGTCCCCAAAACGCCCCACAGGCGGCAGGGAGCGGAGCGCGGCTGCTGCGCGAACGCCTGCGCTTTTCCGACAGCGGTCGCGATTCGCGCTGGGGGACGCCGCGCCCTCCCCGGCCGCCGTCGTTCTGGCCCTGGCTGGTTGGCCTGCGCTAGAGCATTTTTTCTTTGAAAATGCTCTGCTGACTCGAAAGCGGCAGCCGCCGCAACGCGGCGTATATTCAGGCGAAAACCGCGTTTTTCGCCTGAATGCCACCTTTGACTTTCATAAAAAGTCAAAGGTAATCTGCTCTAGGGTCAGCCCTGCCACAGCCTTGCCTCGAGCCGCGAACTGCAGTATGTGCTGTAAAAATCACACAGACTGCGCTGCCCATGCGGCATGTGCCGGCGCTTCTCCGAATCCCGCGCATCATGGGGCACATCGAAGAAGCAGGGGCGGTTTTGTCTGCCGCGACCGCCTAAGCGCGTCGGCGACAGGCGCGGGCAATCTCAGGCAAGCGTGCCCCACGGCGCCAGGCATTTTCACTTTGAAAATGCTCTAAAAGCACTATGATCCAAGGACGCAGCATGGAACATTCCTTTTCGCATCTGGACGCCCAGGGCACTGTAACAATGGTCGATGTGGGCGGGAAGACCCCGGGCAGGCGCGTGGCCATTGCCGAAGCCATTGTGGAACTGGCGCCGGCCACCCTGGAGCTGCTGCAAAAGGCCGCTCTGCCCAAGGGCGATGTGCTGACCTGCGCCAAAATCGGCGGGATCATGGCTGCCAAGCGCGTGGACGAGCTGATCCCCCTCTGCCATTCGCTGCAGTTGAGCTTCGCCGATATTCGCTTTGAGGTGCGCGACAGGCCGCCCCGGGTGCGCATTGAAGCCGAGGCCCGCAGCGTGGGCGCCACGGGCGTGGAAATGGAAGCCATTGTAGCCGCTCAGACCGCCGCGGCCATCATCTATGACATGTGCAAGGCCATACAGCGCGACATAGTGATCAGCCGGGTGCGCCTCTTGCACAAAAGCGGCGGCAAAAGCGGCGAATTCAACGCACCGGAATTACCCTTATGAGTATGCCCCAGATCGATCCCGTGGCTTTTTCCATCGGCAGCCTGCAGTTGCGCTGGTACGGCCTGATGTACCTCTTCGGTTTCGCGCTGGGCTGGATTCTGGGGCGCCGGCGCGCCTCGCGGCCCGGCTCTGGCTGGCGGCCCGCCGATGTGGACGATTTGCTGACCTGCGTCATGCTGGGCATCATTCTGGGCGGCCGCCTGGGGTATGTGCTCTTTTACGATTTGCCGGCCTACATCCACGATCCGGTTGAGATCCTGCGCATCTGGAACGGCGGCATGTCGTTTCACGGCGGCCTGCTGGGCGTGCTCGCGGCATTCTGGTATTTTGCGCGCAGCCGCAAAAAATCCTTTCTGGAAGTCTCGGACTTTGTGGCCCCTCTGATTCCCCAGGGCCTTTTTTTCGGACGCCTGGGCAACTTCATCAACGGAGAGCTCTGGGGCAAAGTCAGCGACGCGCCCTGGGCCGTGGTCTTTCCCGGCGGCGGCCCGCAGCCGCGCCACCCTTCGCAACTTTATGAGGCGCTGCTGGAAGGGCTGGCGCTCTTCATCATCGTCTGGATGTATTCGGACAAGCCGCGCAAGCCCGGCGCCGTGTCCGGCCTGTTTGCCGTGGGCTATGGTGTATTCCGCTTTCTTGTGGAATTCGTGCGCGTGCCGGACCCCCAGTTGGGCTATCTGGCCTTTGGCTGGCTGACCATGGGTCAGGCGCTCTGCGTGCCGCTTATTCTGGTGGGCCTCTGGCTGCTGCTCAGACCAATGAAGTCCGAGCAAAAAAGGACCCGGCAAAAGGGCAGGCCCTGAAAACGGGCTCTTGCCTGTGTGGCTCTGCGTTTTGCCGCCTGCCCGCTGCCCCCTGCGGCGACGCTGCTTGAGCTGCGCTGCCTCGCCGCCTGTTGACAGGCCCGGTCTTTTCTGGGAAGCTGTCTGCCGTTTACGCATGTCTTTTACGGAGGCCACATGGCGAAGGAAGGTTCCATCGAAGTTGACGGCGTGGTGCAGGAAGCCCTGCCCAACGCCATGTTCCGCGTGGAGCTGGAAAACGGCCACGAGGTATTGGCCCACATTTCCGGCAAAATGCGCAAGTTCTATATCCGCATCCTGCCCGGCGACCGCGTCAAGGTGGAGCTCTCCCCTTATGATCTCACGCGCGGCCGCATCACCTACCGCATGAAGTAGCGCGGGGCGCGTCTGCGCTTTCTCCTCTGCCTGTTCCCGGAGTCTGCGGCGCCATGCGCGTCTTCTGAAGCCACGCCCGCGGCTTGCGGCCAGGCCCGCCACCGGCGTCCTGCATCCGGCTGTTGCGGCTGCCCCGCATACGCCGCAGCTTTGCAACACGGCCCTGTGCCCGGAGGCGGGAACAGGATCAGATCGCTCCGGCCAGGCGCAGCAGAAAGACGCAGAGCAACGCCCAACATCCTGCCAGCACATCATCCAGCATGACCCCAAAGCCTGCTGGCAGCCAGTTTTCAGAGGCGCGTACCGGCCAGGGCTTGCGAATGTCAAAAAAGCGAAAAAAGACAAAGGCTGCCACAAAAATCCCGATTCCCGGATGCTCAAAAGGCAAGAGCACAATCCAGACGCCCACCAGCTCGTCGATGACGACTTCGCCCGGGTCCTTGCGGTTCAGCAGAATTTCCGCGCGTGTTGCGGCCAGCGCGCCCAGCACAAACAGCAGAATCACGGCCAGTATGCGTCCCCCCAGAGAAAAAGGCAGAAATACGAACGGCGCCAGCACACAGGCCAGGGCCGTGCCCCAGGTGCCCGGCGCTTTGGGAGCCAGACCGGCTATGCCCAAACGGCAAAACGACAATATCCATGCATCCCGGGAACGCATACACTCTCCAATGCGGCGTGCCGCTGTTTGTGCCGGGCTTGCGGCAAAAACGCGCCTCTTGCTCTGCATCGCAATGGGCTCTGAGCCGCAGGGGCCGGCCTGCTGACTGCGCGGAAGATAAAGCTGACGCGGCCGGAACCGCCAGCCAGAGAAAGGAAAGCCGCACCCGGCACTCGCTCCCGCGGCAGCGGAGAAGCGCCGGAGCGCAGCCGCCAGTTGCAGCGCGTGCGCATTGCGGGTTGCAAAACATTCGCGCAAGCCGTGCAATACATGCCGCCCTGCCTCGGGCCGCCCTCTCTCTTGTCTCTGCCCGGCGCACCGAAGCCCGGCGGCAAGTCCTCCGTCCAGGGCCTGAATATACGAGCATTCCTCACGCAAAGCCAGCAGAGCTGACGCAGCTTATGCGGCAGCCCTGCGCAAAGCCAGCCGGGAATGTTGCCTAATCCGCGGTTTTGGCATAGAACTCGGCATGATGAGGCAAGGGCATGGACAAAAATCACAGTGAGCTTTTCGGTCGGCTCAGTTATGACGAAAGCCTGAGCTATGAACAGTTGCTGGACACTGAAGCAGGCCTGACCACAGCTTTGGAAGAGCTGTTGCTGCGGGCTGGAGCCGCGCACCTGGATTTTACCCCCCTGGGCGATGCGTTGCTGTTTCAATGCGCTTTTGAAGCGCATAAACTCTATGTATACCGTAAAATTGCCCAGGAAACGGCAAAAATCCTGCCCCAGGGCGTAACGGGGCGGCTGCTCTGCCTGGACAAAAGCCTGGACGCCCTGCACATCTATTGGATGCAGACAGGGCAGTGGCAGGAAGAAGCGCGCCCTGTGCCGGAGAACCCGCCCCAAAATCTGCAAAACCGGCGTATCGCCTGTGCAGACGGAACACGCGAGGAAGACTGACGCGGACCCATTGGCGGCGGAAAAGCCGTCATAAGAGCTCCCCGACCGGCTCGACGCAAGACGCCGCGCCAGGCGGTCGGTTGCAAGCCGAGAACCCGGCAATGCCCGGATGGTGGAATTGGTAGACACAAGGGACTTAAAATCCCTCACTCACAGAGTATGTCGGTTCGAGTCCGACTCCGGGCACCAAGGAATAGCAAGGGCTGCGAGGATGCAGCCCTTTTTGTGTGCTTGATTTTTGTATCACCATGTATCACCTTTTTGTGCGCCCCGTGTCCGGAGGCTGCATTTCACCAAGCGCGGGCATGAGTGCGCCAGCATGTGCCTGCCCTCCTGCGGTGACATGGGCATAGACCGCCCCGGTGGTTGCCACGCTGCTGTGGCCAAGCTGTGCGGCCACAGCAGCAAGGTCTGCCCCGCGCGCCAGCATTTCCGTGGCCGCTATGTGACGGATGTCATAGGGCCTGAGTGTGACCCCGGCGCGCTTGCACGCCAAAACCCAGGCTGTCCGGAAATTTAGGACGCGCTGCCCTTTGCCCCGGTGGCATACCCACGGGATACCAGCGGCCATGTCTGCTTCATACCGGCGCCGGGCTTCCTGCATATAAGCGGGGTGGGGGACGACTGTTTTCAGGCGGCCACTCTTTCCCTGCCGGACGATGACCACGCCGCGCCGCCAGTTGAAGGCATCCCATGTCAGGCTGAAAAGCTCCACCTGGCCCGGACGCAGGGCAAGAAAAAAGGCGGTTTTCACCGCCCATTGCAGGTATTCAGGCAACTCCGGATAGAGCCTTTTCAAGTCCTCCATTTTGGGCTGGAACACTGGACGGGCGAATTTCAGCTTCTTGAAATCCCGCCATGGGTTGAAGCGGATGAGCTCCTGATCGACGCCCCATGCGAGGATTGCTCGCACCATGGCCTGAAATTTATTGATGGTATTGTTTCCCACGCCACGGCTGCGAAAACTCTCACGCATCCGCTCAAGATCCTGCCGGGTGAGGGATTCGGCATACTTGTCACGCAGAAACTCTCCTGTGCCGGGATGGTGAACGCCGTCCTTCTCGTAGCCCGCAAGAAAATAGACGATCTTTCGCTTGGTCACGATGTTGAGGTCGTAGCGGCTGCGGCAGAAGAGCATGGTCAGCTCGCCAAGGGTGAGACGTTCCTCCTCCTGCGTCCGTGTCTGAAGGCGGTCAGCCTCAAAAGCGCTGGCCTCCTGCTCGGTCTTGAAGTAGCGCCGCTTTTCCTTGCCGTTCTCGCGCCACTTGCAGAAAAAGAGGTCGCGCTTGTTGGCCTTGTGAATGCTCACTGTGTCCCCCTAGAAGCCGCACCCCCTGGCGAAGTCCTTGGGGGAAAGGGTTTTTTGCGCAGGCTTGTGCGTTTGGGATGTCTGTACGATGCCAGCCAACTCCTTGATGCGCTTGTCCAGCGCGGCCAATTTGCGCATAGCGGCGTCACGCTCGCGCAGGGCGGAGAGGAGCTCGGCATAGCGCTCGGCTGCAAGGTGGTCTGTCATGCGGCCTCCTTGTCCGTGTCGAGGAGTCGCTTGAAGCCCACGACCCAGACCCAGGGATTTGCGTTCCAGCCGAGGCCGCGCTTTGTGGGCGGTTCTTTCGTCCAGCACGCGGAGTCGGTCATAGCTTTTCCTCCGGTATGGTCTCAGGTACAGCTGTCTGGTTCATTTCTTTTCCCTCCTCAATGCAACCAGTATGCACGGTAAAAGGTCGATATTTTTTGACTCATTATTCCCTCTCCCTGGATGCCGGTGATGCAATCCGCTTCCCCAATGTCAATCGGTAGCAACGAGGCAGATTGAGATCGTTTGAGGACGTGGTAATATCAATCCCCACCAGTTCAAAAACCATCGTTGTGCGGGTGTATCCCCTTCTGAACCTCACGGCTCCGTATGATTTGGCGAACAGACGCCGGGTCCAGTACGGTTTGACCTCTCGGTATTCATGGTGCTTTTCCCCTGTGGATATTTTGTCGTACCAATGGTGAGTCAATACGAGGTCAAGGACGTGCATGGCTATTTTCTTTCCTGATATTTATCTGGATCAAAGCCGGTCATTTCCCAGTATGTCCGCTCGCAGTAACCTGATTTCCTCCCGCAGGCGCAGGATTTCATCAATGTCAGCAATGACCACGTCCGGGGAGTTGGCGGCGATGTGGTCGGCGTCTTCGGCGCACTTGGGGTTGCTGGTGCTGCTCTAGAGCATTTTGCTTTTAACTTTTTACATAGCCACAGGATTTAAACCATCCTTCAGCGTCTTTTTGTGTGATACAACTTAATGCTTTTCCAATGGACTTGTACAGTTCATCACATGTTTTTGCTTTCATACCCCGAAGTAATTGTTTCACTTTGCTCCACATCTTTTCAATGGGATTTAAATCCGGGCTGTATTCTGGAAGGAAAATATACTTGCAGCCTTTTTCCCTTATCAAGTTTTGGGCGGTTTTTGATTTATGGACATTCAAATTATCCATTATAACAACATCGTTAGCTTTAAGCGTTGGAAGAAGAAATTTTTCAATATAAGCATTGTACATTTTTCCATCCAGTGCCCCATCAAAAACAACACTGCAAGTCTCTCCCGTTACCCGGATTGCTGAAAGTATGCTTATCCTTTCCCAACGTCC
>NZ_JAAKEH010000026.1:0-50051 GCF_011039095.1 Desulfovibrio sp. ZJ200
ATCATCATTCCCGCATATCTTATTCAGAAATTTTTATCTGAAACTGCGGACAGCGCGGACGTTGCTCCTGCACAAAAAAAGGAAATTCCCCCGCAAAAACCACCGGCTCCGGCAAGAGCATCTTTCATCGTGCCGGATTCGCCGGATAAGAAGTTGTGAACATAAACGCGTCGATTTTTTATGTGGGCGGAAGCAAAGGCGGCGTGGGGAAAAGCAAGGTATCTTTCGCCCTGATCGACTACCTGCTTGAAGACGGGAAAAAGGTGCTTTTGCTGGAAAGCGACAACCTCAAATCCTGCGGAATGGTCGACGGCGGCGCGAAAAAATCCTGCCGATCCTCAAAAAACAAACGGGGAAAAGGCGGCAAAACAAACAAAAATTCTTGGGTGTTGAGTGGGACTTTGATAAAACATAAACAGTTAGCACAGATAAAAGAGCGCCCCTGTCCGAGACGGAATCTCTGGAACCGGGGGAGCGGGCGCGTGTCTTGTCTTTTATGCTGTCTGTCGTACTTTTCCGCGTAACATATCCAGATAGTCAGCGTACTCCTGAACCATGCGTCGCCGTTCCGGAAGATACTCGGCATAGTTGTACGCGGCGCGGACGCCGTTGCGCTCGCAGTGGGCAAGCTGGCGCTCTATCCAGTCTGTGTTATAGCCAAGCTCGTTCAGGAGGGTGGACGCCATTGATCGGAAGCCGTGAAAGGTATGTTCGCCGGTGGCACAGCCGAGTTGCCGCAGGACGCGCAACGGGCCTCCCCTGTACATGGGGCCGTCGTTTCCCGCCCGGTTGCCAGGAAAGACAAAGCGTCCATCGCCGCTTTTCTCATGCAGCTCATGGAAAATCGTCAGGGCCTGACGCGAAAGCGGCACCATGTGGATTTGCTTCATCTTCATCCGCTCCGCCGGAATACGCCATTCCGCCGCCTCAAGATTGATTTCCTCCCATTCCGCGTGGATCAGTTCATTGGCACGGACAAAAACCAGCGGCGCAAGACGCAGGGCGCGGGAGATGAAAAAGTTCCCCTTATATGCGTAGATCCTGCGCAACAGTTCGCCCACGGCAACGGGTTCGGTAATGGCCGCATGGTGGCCGTTGACCGTGGGGGCGAGAGCGCCGCGCAAATCGGCGGCAATGTCGTGTTCCGCCCTGCCGGTGACAACGGCGTAACGGAAAATCCGCCCGGCATCGCGCAATGCCTTGTGGGCGATGGTCAACGCGCCCCGTTCTTCCACCCGCCGGAGAACGGCCAGCAGTTCCCTTGGTGTAATAGCGTTGACGGGACGTTTGCCAATGTGGGGAAAGAGATTTTCCTCCAAGATGCGGATGACCGCCTTTTGGTATGAGGGAACCCACTTTGGCGAGTATTTGGCGCACCATTCCCGCGCCACGTCCTCGAAAGAGTTGCGGGCCGCTTCCGCCGCCGCTTCTCTGGCCTGCCGCCGGGCCTCGCTGGGATCGATATGTTCCCGCAGCAGCTTTTTGGCGTCTTCCCGTTTGTCCCGCGCTTCGCGCAGGCCCACGGACGGATACGGGCCAAGGGAAAGGAGCTTCTGCCTGCCCGCGAAGCGGTACGCCAGCCGCCACGATTTTTTGCCCGTGGGCGTGACGTAGAGAAACAGCCCCCCGCCGTCCGAGTGCTTCTGAATCTTGCCGTTGGCTGTGACATGCCGTATGAATGTGTCGGTCAGTTTCATCCGGCCACCTCCAGAGTGGTGTTTCCTGGTACGGTTGGACTGACTGCTACCAACATATTTCTGAAAAAACCTTTTAATACAAGGTATTACAAGAAATATACCGGTAGCTGAGAGGGGAACCCCGCTCAGTTTTCCAGGGCCGGGGGCAGCACTGCCCGACCTTGGGAAAGGCCGTCATTGACAGCCCAGACCTACCAAAAGACTACCAACACGTCTACCAACGGTTTTTGTGGATGCAGGTGGATTTTTGTGGATGGGATAAGGCAAAGATGCCTGATTAACATATTTAAATTACATGCTAATCAGACATCTTTGGACTTCCTGAAATGAGTTGGGTAACTTCAAAGTGAAAATGCTCTATTCTTCTGCGCTGTTTTTTTGCTTTTGTCGTACTTGCAAAAGCGGATTTCGCCGCTTTTCAGCCGGGCTTCCACACCGCCGGGCAATTGAAAGCGGGTGTTGCCGCGTCCCTCACGCAAAGCCTCGTCGAGCTTGAGCAGGGTTCGCGCTCTGGCCTGGCCGCTGCTGCGGCTTTGGCTGCCTTCCGGGCCTGAGGCAAGTCGGCGCAGCGCCGCAAGGTACAGGCGCAGGCGGGCTGCCGGGTGCAGGGCGGCCAGCAGCATCCGGGGCAGAACGATGCCGGCGCTGTCTTCCTGCCAGGGGCAGGCGGCAAGAGCCGCGCTCAGGGTGGATTGCCAATACTCTTTGTCCCATTGCGCCAAACGCCAAAGATCGGCCAGCGTCCGGTTCAGGGCCGGGTTTTTTGCGCGCAAACGGGGCAGAACCGCATGGCGCATGAAGTTGCGGGTAAAGACGCAATCCCGGTTGCTGGCATCTTCCCGCCAGCGGATGCCGCATTCGCGCAGCAAATTTCTGAGATCTTCCGGCTGCGTGAAAAGAAGGGGCCGCAGCAATCGCCGCTGCCCGTCTCTGGCCGTCATGCCGCCCAGCGCAGGCCAGCCTGTGCCCCGCACAAGGCGCAGCAGGATATCTTCAGCCAGATCTCCGTTGTGATGCCCTGTGACCACAAAATCGGCATCCTGCTCTTTTCGCGCTGCTTCCAATAAGGCATAACGCCGCGCGCGCGCGGCTTCTTCCAGGCTCAGACGTTCCTGCGCGGCCAGAGCCGCGACATTCGTCTCGCGCAGTACGCAGGCAATGTCCAGTTGCGCGCAAAAATGCAGGGTCCAGCGGGCATCCTCCCCGGCTTCCGGCCGCAGGCCGTGGTGCACGGTCAGAGCGCGGAGATCCAGCTTGAGACGCGGGGCCAGAATGCGCAGAATGAGGGCCAGCGCCGTGGAATCAGCCCCGCCGGAAAGCGCCAGCAACAGGCGCAGGCCGCGCGGCATGCCCAGATCGCGCAGCCAGAAGCGCTCTACATTCAGGCAAAGCCGGGCCGATGCCGGGGTGAGTGCGCGCAGATCAGGCAAAAACTTCATGGAAAGGGTAAGAGGTCAGGCCGTGACATTCAGATCGCACAAAAGCTGATCCAGATAGGCCTGCATATACTCCCGCAATGGGGATGAGGCATAGTGCACACATTCGCAGCGCAGGCGGCCGCGGGCCCGCACCAGCAGTTCCAGGCGCACGCCGCGCTCCTCGACTTCCAGGCCCATGACGTGCGGGCCGCAGTCTTGCGCATGCTCGCGCTGCACGGGAGATAAGAGCTCCAGCGGCACGGGAAGCCAGAAAAGGCCTTCCATGCCCGCGCCCAGGCCCATATCCTGAAGTGTACGGGCCAGCCGCGCAGTATCCTCGGCGTTCAGTTCGTCAATGAGATAGGAGCGCATCAGCTTTTCCTGCCACAGGCGCCGCCTGGCTTGTCCAGATTGAAAATCCGCCGCACAATGCTGATGCGCGGCGCGCTGCCTTCCTGGGCCATGCCGCCGCCTTTCAGAAACATGATCGGGTCATGGTTCATCTTCCGGATCAGAGCGTTGGTCATGGCCGACAGCGCTTCACGGTGTTCATCGCTCAGCGGCCCCAAGCGTTTGAGGGTGCGGGCCAGCTCTTCCTGGGCCATGCGCTCGCCGCGCCGGATCAGGTCGACGATGGTAGGCTGGGCGTCCAGGCTGTTGAGCCATTGCGCAAAGAAATCCACTTCCTCGTTGACGATTTCCACAGCTTTGGCCGCCTCGTCGCGGCGATTGGCCAGATTTTCTTCAACAACTTCTTTAAGATCGTCAATATCGTAAAGATAGACGTTGTCCAGGCCGTTGACATCGGGATCAATATCGCGGGGCACTGCAATGTCGATGAAAAACATGGGCCGGTTTTTACGTGCCTTGAGCACTGCCCGGATGTCCCTGGCCCGGATGATCGGTTCGGGCGAGCCCGTGGAGGTGATAATAATATCGACCTCGGTCAGATGTTCCGTCAATCGCTCAAAGGCCACGGCGCGGCCGTGGAACTGCGCGGCCAGCTCTTCACCCCGGGCCAGGGTGCGGTTGGCCACCAGAATTTCGTCAATGCCCGCCTGCAAAAGATGCGTGGCCGCCAGTTCGGCCATTTCCCCGGCGCCCACCAGCAGAGCCTTGTGGGGATGCATGTCCCCGAAGATGCGCTTGGCGAGCTCCACGGCCGCATAACTGATGGAAACGGCGCTGGAGGCCACGGCCGTCTCGGTGCGGACCCGCTTGGCCACTGAAAAGGCCTTGTGCAGCAGACGGTTGAGAATCACGCCGGTGGCGCGGCAGTCCACCGCCTTGCGGTAGGCGGTCTTCAACTGCCCCAGAATCTGCGGCTCGCCCAGGACCATGGAGTCCAGGCTGGAGGCCACGGAAAAAAGGTGGCGCACGGCTTCCAGATTTTTGTGAATGTAAACGTAGGGCGCGAGTTCGCGGGCGTCGGCGTCGCGCGCCCTGGCCCAGCAGTCAAGCATCTGGCCGGACACGTCGCCCGTGCCCGCGGCAAGCAGCTCAACGCGATTGCAGGTGGAAAGAATCATGGCCTCGTTTACGGCGCCGGCGCAGGGCAATGCCCAGTGCTCCTGGTCGCAGTAATTGGTCAGGGCAAAACGCTCGCGCACGTCCACTCCGGCAGTGCGGTGATTGAGGCCCACAAGGAAAATGTCGCAGTCCATAGCCCAGCCTGCTTAACGGCGGATGAAGGCGTGGTGCGTGACCATAAAGGTATTCACCACAATTATCGAGAAAAGACAGAGCACAAAGATGAACACAGCCAGGCGCGCGGGCTTGCGGCCCTTCCAGCCGTTCGCCAGACGATTGTGAAAGAGCACGGCAAAAAGCAGCCAGACCACGATGCTGACAACTTCCTTGGGATCGCCCGTGACCGTGGCCCCAAACACCGGCTTGGCCCAGATCAGCCCGGCAACAATGCCCAGGGTATAGAGCGGAAAGGCCGTCAGGGTGGTGAAGGCGTTGATTTTATCCAGGATGGAGAGCGCGGGCATGTCTTGCCAGAAACCGCGCATGCGCTGTTTGCTTTTGATCCTGCCTTCCAGAAAAAGAAACAGGGCCCCGGCGGCAAAGGCAAGCGCGGTCAGCCCCAGGCTCAGAAAGAGCGCGCCGATGTGCAGGGCGTAAAAGGGCGCTTTCAGCGAGGGCGGCACATGTATCAGGGCGCTCAGATACGGGGCGGACATGGCAAAGAGTATTAATCCAAGGGGCGCGGCAAAGAGCAGCGCCGTTTCCTGGCGCATTTTGAACCAGACAGCCAGGCCACAGAGCAGCACAAACCAGGCCAGCATCTGCAGATACGCGCCAAGGCTCAGGCCGCCGGGCAAGGAGGTATGAAAACCCAGGGCCAGCATCAGGGTCTGGCAGGCAAAACCGGCCAGCGCCAGCCAGCAGCCCAGACGCCGCCAGAAAAGACTGCGCGCCACCATGCCCGCAATGCCCGCAATGCTTGCCAAAGCATACAGGATTAGGGTGACCAGGGTGGAGACTTCAGGGGAGATCATCAAGCAACTCCGCTAGATGTGTATGCAAAACCGGCGGCAATTCCGCCAGAAGCCACTGGCGGCAGCGTTGAAAATCACCCTCGCCCAGCCATTGCTGCAAGGGCGATGCCGCCACCCTGCGGAACAATTGCGCATTCTGCCCTGTCTCAAGGTTCAAGGCAAGAACCAGCGGCCGCAGGCGGCCCATCAGGCAGGCCATGCGGGCCCGGGGCGCAAGCCAGAGCTCAAGCTCGTTGCGCCAGCGCCGGGCCAGAGCCGGGCTGGCTCCGCCGGTGGAAAGCGCGACCGCCAGATCTTCATGCCGGGCAACGGCAGGGACCAGGAAAGAACCCAGCTCCGGCGCGCTGACGCAATTGCACGGCACGGCAGCCTCGCGGCACCAGGCGGCAATCCGGGCATTCTCCCGCGCATCGCCGGTGGCGGCAAAAACCAGAGCGCGGCCCTGCACATCTTCCGGCGTGCAGGCGCGCTTTTCAAACCGCACATGCTCATGCGCCAGCAGCGAAACGGCGTCCGGGGACGTGGCTGCCGCTGCCGCCGTGTCCAGCACGAGCACCGAGGCGGGCGCGCAGCGCAGCAGGCCCGAGAGTTTACGGCGGCCCACTTCACCCAGGCCCGCCAGCAAACAGTGTTTGCCCTCCAGCGAGAGAAAAAGAGGGTAGAGCGGCGCGCTGGCATGTAGTGCATTCATAATCCGGCCTTTGCCTTTCAGCCGCGGCAGCAGAGCACGGCGAACATGCAGGGAAGGAAAAGAATATACAAAGAGCGGCGTTTTGCAAAGGGCGCGCGGCTTGCCTCAGGCGGATGAATGCGCTAGGTTTTCCTTCCGGTCGCCGTCTCAAGCCTGGGCTGGCGTCCACATGCAAAAAGCCCCAGGGCAACGCCCGGAGGATTTGGCGGCGCAGCCGCCGTGAGTGAGCGCAAGCGACCGGCGGCAGCCCCGGGAGTTATCTGCGCACTGCCGTGAATTTCTCCTGCCGACGCCCGGCCTGTGCCGGAGAAAATATCTATCTGTTAAGGATGGCTGATGGCTGCTTTTCTGGTCTTGCAAGCGGCACGCTTCGGCGACCTTGTGCAGAGCAAGCGCCTGATCCGCACGCTGGAAAGCCGTGGCCGGGTCCATCTCGGCATTGAGGCGGGGCTCGCTCCCCTGGCCCGGCTGTTGTACCCGGCGGCTGAAATTCATCCCCTGCATCTGCACGCGCAGCCGCAATATCAGGCCCTCAAACACAACAGGGAAATGCTGGCCCAGTGGCAGGCAACCGACTTTCAGGCCGTGTACAACTGCAACTTTTCCGGCATGACGGCGGCTCTTTGCCGCTGCTTCGAGCCGGAACTGGTGCACGGCTACCGCCCTGCGCCGGGGGGCATCCTGCGTTCCGCCTGGGCGCGCAAAGCCTTTCGCCTCAGTGAGCGGCGCGCGGTTTCGCCGCTCAATCTCGTGGATTTCTGGGCTCATTTTGCAGATTCCCCAGTGGCGGCGGATCTGGTCAATCCCCAGGCCCGGCCCGGCGGGCAAGGCCTGGGCGTGGTTCTGGCCGGGCGCGAATCGCGCCGCTCCCTGCCGGTTCCCGTGCTGGCCGCAGTGCTGGAAACGGCCTTCAAGGCGCTGGATGGGCCGCCCGTCCGCCTGCTGGGCTCCAAAGCCGAACAAGCCGCCGCCCGCAAGCTTTTGCGGCTCTTGCCGCTCCGAATCCAGGAACGGACAAGGGATCTCAGCGGCAAAACCGACTGGCCGGGCCTTGTGGACGCCGTGCGCGGCCTGGACGCATTGATCACCCCGGATACGGGCATCATGCATCTGGCGGCTCATCTGGGCGTGCCTGTGCTGGCTTTTTTTCTCTCCTCGGCAAGCGCGCATGAAACCGGGCCTTACGGCCGGGGGCATTTTATCTGGCAGGCAGCGCGGGCCTGCGCTCCCTGTCTGGAGTCGGCTCCCTGCCCCCATGCGACAGCCTGCCTTGCTCCCTTTCGCCAAGCGGGCCTCCTGCGCTCCCTGGCCACCTGCCTGCGGGGCGAAACAGGATCGCAGGCGCCTTTGCCGGATGATCTGCAACTCTGGCAGAGCAATCTGGATGCGCTTGGCTGCGTCTTGCGTCTGCAAGCCGGGTCGGACCCGCAGGCTCGGCAACGGGCTGCCGTCCGTGCCGCGCTGACTGAATTTTTGCGGCTGCCCAAAGCTGCGGGGGATGTTTGCGGCGCTACGGCGCTCCAGACCGAAAGCGCACCCGCTCCGGCGGTTCCGGATGACTGGCTGTGCCAGGACCTTGATTGGATGCTGCCGCCCGGGAGGTATTGCTGATGGCTGTTGCGCCCCTGCGTATTCTGGTGATTCTGCCCATGTACGGCGGTTCCTTGCCCATTGGCCGGTATTGCGCGGCTGCGCTGCGTGAGCTCGGCCACACCGCGCATGTCTTTGAGTCGCCGCTGATGTATCCGGCATTTACCGGCCTGCAAGGCCTGGCGCTCACGCCGAACCGGGCCGCGCAACTGGAACATTCTTTTTTGCAAGTGCTTTCTCAGGCCATCTGGGCCCAGGTTGAGTCCGTGGAGCCGCATCTGGTGCTGGCGCTGGCCCAGGCTCCGGTCAGCCGCAGCCTGCTGCAGCGTCTGCAGCGCAGCGGCGTGCGCACGGCCATGTGGTTTGTGGAAGATTACCGCCTGTTTACTTACTGGCGAGCCTATGCGCCGCTTTACGATGTTTTCGCGGTGATTCAGAAAGAGCCTTTTCTTTCGGAGTTGGCGGCACTGGGCGTCCGCTCCTTGTATCTGCCCCTGGCGGCCCTGCCCGACTTCCACAAACCGCTTGCGCTCAGCCCGGTCGAGCAACGTGAATACGGGGCGGACATCGGCTTTCTCGGGGCCGGCTATCCCAACCGGCGGCTGGCCTTCCGGCGGCTGGCCGGCCGCGATTTCAAAATCTGGGGATCGGACTGGGAAGGGGAAAGCCTTCTGGCTGGTCACGTCCAGCGTCAGGGCGCGCGCATTGGCGAAGAGGAAAGCGTCAAAATTTATAACGCCACGCGGGTCAACCTTAATCTGCATTCCAGTTTGCAGACCAACGATCTGGTCAGCCACGGGGATTTCGTCAATCCGCGCACCTTTGAGCTGGCCGCCATGCGCGCCTTTCAACTGGTGGACGAGCGCACGCTGCTGCCCGAATTGTTTGCCCCGGATGAACTGGCCACCTTTGCCAGCCTGGAAGAATTTTACGCAAAAATTGATTATTTTCTTGCCCGGCCCGAGGAGCGCGCGGCCTACGCCGCGCGCGGCCAGGCGCGGGTTGTGCGGGAACATACCTATGCGCGGCGCATGGCCGCCTTGCTGGAATACTGTGAGCAAAGCCTGGGCCCCTGGCAGGAAAGCGGCCCGGAAAAAGCGCCCCTGCCGGAACTGCCCGCGGAAGTGCAGGCGGAGCTGGCGCAACTGGCCCGAAAATTGGGCCTGGGGCCGCATGCCTCCTTTGAGGACGTGCTGGCGCGCTTGCGCCAACAGAGCGGCGCGCTCAGCGATTTGGAAACAAGTCTGCTCTTTCTGGACGAATGGCGCAGGCAATATTTGCAGCGGTAAGCCTTGGTAAGCCTTCGCGCCCAGGGCCAGCGCAGGCATGGCGGCTGCGCGCTGCGCGTCGCAGCGTCTTCTCCGCTCATTCAGATGCCGGGCTGTGTGTCTGTATGCGTGACGAGGCCGTACATGGCCGTGGCTTCCAGATAATAGGGCAGCATGAAGGTAATGCTGATCACCAGCGCCGCCAGCAAAGTCAACTTGTGACGAAGGGCTATGGCGCTGCGGCAGACCAGCGTCCAGAGCAGAGCCGGAATCAGCCAGAGCAGCAGGCGGGAGGTCTGGATAATCGCGTCCTGCATTGTGAAGGCTCCAGCCTGCCAGTGCTGGGCGATCTGCATGCCGCTGGATATGAGCAGCAGAAGCCAGAACAGACCCCAGGCATTGCGGGCCCAGGCCGCGCACCAGGGGATCATGGCATTATAATGATCCCTGCCGAAATCGTCGTGGGCGCGCCGCAGAGGGAGCCACAGCGCGCCGAAGGCCGCAGGCATGGCCAGAATCAGCAGGGGCGTATAGCATAACGCGCTCCAGAAGGGGGAGCCCCATTCCGGCCGAAAAAGATCGCCCAGGGTCATGGTTGCGGCGTCAGGCTGGGCAAGCGCCGTCAAAAAGCGGGCTGAGGCCAGAGCCGCCACCACTGCCGCGCTGCCCTGCACCCCGCTCAAAATGCCCAGGGTCACATGCAAAACGGGCATAGTGGCCAAGGGTTTCCAAAGCGCATGGTAGAGGCTGCCGATCAGAACTCCCACCCCCAGCAGTATCCAGGTCATCTCCACCATGAAACCCGGCAGAGAGTCCGGGGTGTAGCCTTCCTGGGTGAAAAAAAGCCAGATACGGCCGCCGATCAGCAACAGCCAGCCCAGAATCAGGCCAAGGGCAGCAAGTTGGCGGGCGCATTTGTCATATGAGGATCGTCCACGCGTATGGGCCAGAATCCTGGCTGTGGCGGACATGAAGCCCATGCCGGCAAAAGCCAGGAGCATGGCCAGCGGAATGACAATCCCCAGTACGTCCAGACCGGTTTGCAGCAGAGGATTGACGCGGAGAAACTCATGCACCGAGTTCATTGAGCACCGCCTTGCGCCCGGCAAAAGGACCGGCTGTAAATATTCATGCTTACTCCTTGCGGTATTGCGCTGACCGGCTGTGTTCTGTACCCTGAGGAAAACGCATACAGGCCTGTTTTTGCCTCAAAATTACGGTCGCCGCAAGAGTTCTCAGAGCAGTATGCCAGAGAAAATGCTCTCTTGCCGCACATGGCGCGCTGCGCCGCGCAGCGGCGTGGATTCTGGAAAAAACCGCGTTTTTTGGCAAAGTGATCCTCATAACTCGTTTGTATGACGATGTATGAAATGAGCTCTGGACAAATTCAATCCGAAAAATGCTCTGAAGATCGACCGGACTTGCGGCGGAAAAAGGGTGTGGGGAGTACTATGAAAAAGCTCTTGATGATACCGGCAGCCTGCCTGCTTTTGGCAGGCGGTTGCGCTTCAACGGCTCAGATGCGCAAGCTTGAAGAAAGCAACCGCACAAACCAGGCGACGCTGCGCGAAACGGATCATCGCCTGCAAAAACTGGAACAGAGCGTTGCGGCGCTGGATAGCCAGGTCGCCATGCTCAACAACCGGGCCTATGAAGTGCGCACCCGTGGCGGTCGCAAAACCGGCATGACCGTTGTGCCGATCATTCAGGCACAGACCGCCAGGGCCGCTGCCTACAGCCCGCCGCTTTCTCCTGCTTCTGTTCCGGCGGGCATGCCGACTTCGCGCAACATGCCCGCCCGGGCACTACAGGCGGATCAAAGCGCGCAAAAGGGGCACAATTCTCAGTCCGCCGCTGCATCCACAAGGGATGCAGGCCCATCGTCCCCGTCCGACCGGGTGATCAATCCGGCCGCGCCGCCCACGCCCTTGCCCGGCAAAACCGATGGCGCGCGCGCCAAAGTCGGCAATAGCCCCGACGCTTCCCGCAAATCCGGCGTAGCCGGCCCTGCGGGTCGGGTGGGCAGCCCCGACAGGGTGGCCGGCCCTACAGGACAGTTGGCCGCAAGCGAGCCTGCGCCCGGCAGTCTGGCCCTTCCGCCGGTTGAAAATCCTGCGCTTGCGACGTCTCAAAAGGACGCAGCCCCGGCTGCCAACGCTGCGGGAGGAAAGGGAGTCTCCGCGCCGCCCGCCGCCGGCACGCCTCTTGCCGCCCAAAGCGGAACTGACGGCAATGCCGCGGTGCAGGTGCCGGCATTGCCCCCCTCGGCGCTGTCGCTGCCGCCGGAGCATCCGGGCTTGCCTCCGCTGGGCGCGGCCGCCGCCGAGACAAGCGCGCCGCCCGCTTCGCGGGAGAGTGCCGTTGCGCCGCAAGCCTCGCCTCCCCAAACCGTTGCCGCTCCCAAAGCCGGAAAAGGCGAGGACCGGGCATATAAAGCGGCATTGCAGGTGGCGCTTTCCGGGCGTTCAGCCGAGGGAATTGCCCGCTTTCGGGAATTTTTGCAGCACTATCCCCAGGGCCGCTACGCGGCCAATGCCGAATACTGGACTGGCGAATGCCTGTATGCCCAGGGCAAGCTGCAGGAAGCTCTGGCCCAGTTTGAGAAAGTCAATGCCGCGTATCCGCGCCATCACAAGAATGCCGACGCCTTGCTCAAGGCGGGCATGTGTCTGAGCCGCCTTGGCGATAAGCAGGGCGCGGCGAGCAAGTACAAGACGCTTCTGGCTGATTTTCCCAATTCCGAGGCCGCCCGCCTGGCGCGCTCACGCGGATTTGCGCGCTGAACATGGCTTTGCGGAAGCAAGACAATGACCTGCACGCTGCAGGGCGCGGCGGGATCGACCACAGGGCCGCCTCTGTCCCGACCTGGGCATATATGGATCAGGCGGCGCGCACCGAATTCTGGGCCAGCCTGGCCTTGCGGCATTGCCGGGGCCTGGGCGCGCTCTCCCGCGCGCGGCTGCTCAAGACCTTCGGCTCGGCATATAACGCCGTGCAAGCCCGGGAGCGCTGGCCCGAAGCCGGGCTTACCCGCCGTCAGGCCGCGGAGATGGCGACCGGCTCCTGGCGAGTCACCGCAAAGGAAGAGTGGAACCGCGCGCAAACAGTGCAAGCGCACATCCTGCTCTGGTCTGACCCGCGCTATCCGCAACGACTCCGCGAGCTTCCAGACGCGCCGGTTCTGCTCTATTGCCGCGGCGACCTTTCCCTGCTGCATTCCCCGGCTTTTGCCGTTGTGGGATCGCGACGCGCCACGTCTCAGGGGCGCAGTATGGCATCCTACATGGCGCGCTGTCTTTCGGCCTGCGGCATAGCCGTTATTTCCGGCATGGCCCTGGGCATCGACAAGGTGGCCCATGAGGCTGCCCTGGCGCGGGTAGGGCGGAGCATAGGCGTGCTGGGCACCGGCATTGATCAAATCTATCCCAGGAGCAACGCCCGGCTCTTCGGGGAAATGACGGAAAAGGGCCTCCTGGTAACGGAATTTGCCCCCGGGGCCTTGCCGCTGGCAGAACACTTTCCCATCCGCAACAGGATTATCAGCGGGCTGGCTCTGGGCGTGCTGGTGGTGGAAGCGGCAAGCCGCTCCGGCAGTCTGATCACCGCCAGGCTGGCTCTGGAGCAAAACCGCGAGGTATATGCCGTGCCCGGCCCGGCTTTGGACGCGCACTGCCTGGGCTGCCAGCAATTGGTGCGTCAGGGCGCGCGGCCGGTGTTCAGCGCCGAAGACGTGCTGCTGGATCTGGCCGAACAGTTGCGGCCCTTCGGGATCAGCCACGAAACCCTGCCGGAAGAGGAAAAAAGAGCGCCTTTTCCCAGGCCGGAGGAGGAACCCGCGGCTGCGACGACGCGCAACGCCGCTGCCGTACCCGGAAAAAATTCGCGGTCCGGGCCCGCGGCCGGGCCTGTTTGCCCTCCTGCCGACGCGCTGGTTCCGGAAGAGCGCAAGGAGCGGCTGCTTGCCTGCCTGCGCGCCCAGGGAGCCATGCAGGCCGACGCTCTGGCGCTTGCCCTGGATATTTCCGTCTCGGAACTGAATACCTTGCTGATCGGTCTGGAAATGCTGGGGAGGATCAAGCGGCTGCCCGGGGCCCGCTATGAGGCTTTGCCGTGAGAGCGGGCAAAAGTATGCCGTCTTCTCTGGACGGGGCCGGGAAAGCCCGGCCTCTGATCGAGGCGTTCCTGGCCTGGCTTGCCGTGCAAAAAGGCGCTTCCGAGGCAACGCAAAAAGCCTACGCCGCGGATCTGACGCAACTGGCGGTTTTTTTGCATGAACAGGGCGCGGATCTGGCCCGGCCGGGGGAGATAAGCCGCAAGCATATTCAGGCCTTTCTGGCCTGGCTTTTTCGCAAGGGCACGGCTAAAAGCTCCATGGCCCGCAAACTGGCCGCCGCGCGTTCTTTCTTTCGTTTTCTGCAACGCAGCGGGCAGGTTGGCGAAAATGTGGCTGCCGCTGTGCGCAATCCGCGTCAGGAAAGGCGCCACCCCCGCGCGTTGAACGTGGATGAAACATTTGCCTTGCTGGACGCGCCCAGGGCCGACGCGCCCACGGATGCTCACAAGGCGCGTTTGCTTTGCAGGGATCTGGCCCTGGCCGAGCTGCTCTATGGTTCCGGCTTGCGTATCTCCGAGGCGCTGGGCCTGGACGTGGACGACGTGCAGTTGACTTCCCGCGTGCTGCGGGTCATGGGCAAGGGCTCTCGCGAGCGCCTGGCGCCGCTTTCCGACACTTCCTGCAGCAGTCTGGCGGCCTGGCTGGACGAGCGACCCTTGCTGGCTTTGCCCGAGGAAGCGGCGCTTTTTGTGGGCGCGCGCGGCGCACGGCTCAACCGGCGCGAGGCAGCCCGGATCATTGCCCGGCTCTGCCGCCGGGCCGGGCTGGACGTCACGGTTTCTCCGCACAGCCTGCGCCATTCTTTTGCCACCCATTTGCTGACCGCCGGGGCGGATTTGCGCAGCGTGCAGGAACTTCTGGGGCACAGACGCCTGACGACCACCCAGCGCTATACCCAGGTGAGCCTTGAGCATCTCGTGCAAGTCTATGATCAGGCCCATCCGCGTTCAGGGAAAAAGTAAAAAAATCACGAGCCGTTTTGGGGGCTTTTTCTCTGAAGTTCAAGTCCAAAGCATCTGCCGTTTTTTCTTCGGAGCCGGGAAATTTGCGCCAAAGCTCTTGGCATGGCCGCGCCCTTGTGCTAAAGATAACAAATCGGCCCATCATTACGTTATTTTCAAGAATCATACCGGAAGGAGTCATGTCATGCCCGCATTCGTTCTTGGCCATATGAATCCCGATACCGACAGCATTATTTCCGCCATCGCCGCCGCCGATCTGTACGGCAAGCGCGGTTTTGACGTCACCCCCGCGGCTCAGGGCGCGCCCACCCCGGAAACCGAATTCGTGCTCAAAAAATTCGGCCTTTCCGCGCCGCAGATCGTCAACGACGTGGCGGGCAAGGAATTGTATCTGGTGGATTTCTCGGATCTGCCCCAGGCTCCGCAGGGCATGGATTCCGCCACAGTGCTGGGCATTGCCGACCATCATAAACTTGGCGACGTGACCACCTCCACGCCCCTTGAGGCCTGGATCTGGCCCGTGGGCTGCACCTGCACCGTGCTCAAGAATATGTATGACTTTTACGGGGTGGAGATTCCCAAAAATATCGCCGGCGGCATGTTGTGCGCCATACTTTCCGACACGGTCATCTTCAAGTCTCCCACCTGCACCGAGGCCGACAGGAAGGCCGTGGAGGCTCTGGCCAAAATCGCGGGCGTGAGCGACGTAACGGCGCTGGGCATGGAAATGTTCAAGGTCAAGAGCGCGGTGGAGGGCACCTCCATGCATGATCTGGTCTTCCGCGACTACAAGGACTTTGACATGAACGGCAATAAGGTGGGCATCGGCCAGTTGGAAGTGGTGGATCTTTCCATACTGGATAACGTCAAGGCCGGTCTTCAGGAAGAAATTGCCAAGGTCAAGGGCGAGGGACGCCACAGCGTTTTCCTGCTGCTCACGGACATCATGAAGGAAGGTTCGGAAATGCTGATCGTTTCCGATAATCCGGCGGTGGTGGAAAAGGCTTTCGGCGTCAAGCCGGAAGGCAATTCCGTCTGGCTGCCCGGCGTCATGAGCCGTAAAAAGCAGGTGGTGCCCAATTTTGAAAAGGCCTTTAAATAAGCTGCCGCAGTAAACGCAAGAACCCCGGCTCGCCGGGGTTTTTTGCGCCCTGGTTTTAGAGCGTTTTGCTAATGAAAGCAGCTACTCTCAGGCCCCATTGGCATCGAAAAGACGCAAAAGACCTGCGGCAACAAAAATCTGGCCCACAGCCAGCGTGAGATCGCGATCAACAGCGGCTGCGCCGAGCACAAGAAGCGCGCCCAAAAGCAGGAGCAGGCGGCGGCGCAGTCGCAGAAAAGCCAGTTGCAGCAGTGCGCCGCTCAGCAGTAAAAGAGGAAAAAGCCAGAGCGGCAGAGCATCATTGAGAAGAATATGCCGGCATGCCGCTGTTTGCTCAGCGGCCGTCTCGGCAAAGCGCGCAAGCTGGATTGCTTCCATGCGGCAATGCTAGCTCTTCATGGAAAAAATAACCAGTTCCTGTTGCGCGCGAGTTTTGCAGGTTTGCCGGATGAAAACAATGATTTTCACCCGGCAATCCGCGGCGTTGAAGGCGAAAAAACTATGCTTTGCGGGCCTGGCAGTGCGCGTCAGCACCGGCCTGCAAACCGGGGCTGCGACACATCTGCGCTTCGCCATTGCCAGGCGGCGGAGAGTGCGTATAGTAACGCCTGTACGCAGAAACAGCAGGAGCAGTTGATGAGCACCTTGACACCTCGTGAAATCGTGGCTGAGCTGGATAAATTCGTGGTGGGGCAGGAACAGGCCAAGCGCATGGTGGCCGTGGCCGTGCGCAACCGCTGGCGGCGGCAGCGCCTTGCGCCGGAATTACGCGACGAAGTGGCTCCCAAGAACATCATCATGATGGGCCCCACCGGCGTGGGCAAGACCGAGATAGCGCGGCGTCTGGCCAAACTTTCCGGAGCTCCGTTCATCAAGGTGGAGGCTACGAAATTCACTGAAGTGGGATATGTGGGCCGTGATGTGGAATCCATGGTGCGCGATCTCATGGAAATCGGCGTCACTCTGGTGCGCGAGGAGGAAAACGAACGCGTGCGCAAAGCCGCGGAAGCTGCCGCCGAGTCCCGCCTCCTGGACTTGCTTCTGCCAAGCTCGTTCGGGCAGGAAGAACGCGCCTCAACCCGTGAGAAACTGCTGCAGCAGTTTCGTCTGGGTTTTCTGGATCAGCGCGAAGTGGAAATGGAAGTCATGGAGCAGGGCGGCCAGGGCATCGACATTTTCGCCATCCCGGGCATGGAGCAGGTGGGCGGCCAGGTCAAGGACATGTTCAGCAAGGCTTTTCCGCCGCGACGCAGCCGCCGCAAGATGAAAATCCGCGACGCCTTCAATGTGCTCGTGCAGGAAGAGTCAGGCAAACTTGTGGATCAGGAAGCGCTCCGCGAGCGGGCCAAAGAGCGTGTGGAGCAGAGCGGCATTATTTTTATTGATGAAATCGACAAGATCGCCAGCACGTCGCAAAACCGAACGTCCGACATTTCACGCGAGGGCGTGCAGCGCGATCTTCTGCCCATTGTGGAAGGCAGCGCCGTGAATACAAAATACGGCATGGTCCGCACGGATCATATCCTGTTCATTGCGGCCGGAGCCTTTCATTTCAGCAAGCCTTCGGACATGATCCCCGAACTTCAGGGCCGCTTTCCTTTGCGCGTGGAGTTGCAGGCTCTGGGCAAAGAGGAGTTTCTGCGCATCCTCAAAGAGCCGGACAATGCCTTGACCAAGCAGTACGAGGCTTTGCTGGGCACCGAGCAGATCCGGCTCAGCTTCACCGAGGACGGCCTTGAGGAAATCGCGGCCTTTGCGGAGGATACCAATTCGCGCACGGAAAACATCGGCGCACGCCGCCTGTACACGATCATGGAAAAAATTCTGGCCGACATCTCTTTTGATGCCCCGGACATGCCCGGGGCGCAGGTGCTGGTCAACCGCAACTATGTTGCGGAGCATCTGCAGGATGTGCGCAAGGATCAGGATTTGAGCCAGTATATCCTTTAAATGCTTTTGCCTGCCGCCCTGGCGGCAACCGCGGCAACTGGACTTGGCGGTCGCGTGCGGATAAAATGAATGCCCGCGCGCGGTCGCACGCCTTCGAGTTTGTTCTGAACTCCGAAAAAAAGGGTTTGCGGCATTGCCGCAAACCCCAAATTTTTGGTGGGCCATCAGGGACTCGAACCCCGAACCAACTGATTAAGAGTCAGCTGCTCTACCAATTGAGCTAATGACCCGACAGGCGTGAAAAGGGGTTTACGCATATGTGGCTCACTTGTCAAGCAATTTTGCGAAAATTTCAACATAATTGAGATAATACATTGTATTTAAAAACTATTTTTCAGATCTTGCGTCGGCATGTTCCTGGCGCAGTATGCCTTCTGGCCTTTTTCAGTTGCGTTGCGTTCTTCCCCTTCCAGGCAAAGGCAGAAAGCGTTCCCCTGCAAGTGGAGTTTGCCCGCGACGGTGAAAATATTGTTGTTGCCATGCGTCTCGCAATCCCAGCCGGCTATCACGCCTATGCCCATGAATCAGGCGACGCGGGGCGTCCCACGGTGCTGGATTTTGCGCTTGAGGGCGGCCGGATGCTGCCCGTCTGGTATCCGGCCGGAACCATGCAGCGTGATTTCTATGATACCGAAGCCACGGTTTTCGTCTATGAAGGCGAGGTCGTGTTTTTTTCGGCGCTGCCCGTGCAGGCCATCGGCAAGCCCTACACCATCGGCATGAGCCTTTTGCTTTGCTCAAATCGCCGTTGCCTGCCGGTCAATCAAAGTTTCACCGGCACAGTGCCGCAGGAGATGCCCCTCATTTCGGAAGCGGCCTGGAGCGGCCAATGGCAAAAACTTAACGGCAATCAACCCAGCCTCGCGCATGTGCCGGAAACGCCTGACGCGCCCGAGGCTGTGGGCAGGGCTCCGGTCGGAAGGGTGGCGCCGCCGCTGAGCGCGGCTGCGGCGGATGCGGCTTCAGGGCATGAGATCCCGGCTTCAGGCGACGGTTTTGATCTGCAACTGACGCCGCGCTATGCGGACGCCTCCGTGGAAATATCCAGCCTGGGCAAAGCCCTCTTGCTGGGGATTCTGGCCGGTCTGCTGCTGAACGCCATGCCGTGTGTGCTGCCGGTTCTCACCTTCAAGATCAGCGGTCTGCTGCTGATGGGCGGCATTGGGGACAAAAACGGGCTCAGGCGCTTCCGCGAGCACAACATCTGGTTTGCCGCGGGCGTGATGACCTTGTTCACCGGGCTTGCCCTGGTCCTCGGGCTCGCGGATCTGATGTGGGGACAGCTCTATCAGAATCAGGGAATCCTCCTGTTCATGCTGCTCATTGTTTTTCTGATGGGCCTCTCCATGCTCGGGGTGTTCACCCTGCCGGTGATTGACCTCAAACCCGGCCAAAATGCCAAAAATCCCCGCGTGCAATCCTACCTGACCGGCCTGGTGTCCACTTTTCTGGCAACGCCGTGCAGCGGGCCGCTTCTGGGCGGCGTTCTGGGCTGGGCCTTTACCCAGCCCCTGGTGATTCTCATGGTGGTGTTCTGGGCTGTGGGCCTGGGCATGGCCTTGCCGTACCTGCTGTTCTGCCTCTGGCCGAATATGGCAAGGATCTTGCCCCGGCCCGGCCCCTGGATGCAGGTTTTTGAGCGCATTGTGGGTTTTTTTCTGTTGGGCACAGCACTGTATCTGCTCTCCATCCTGCCTGTGGAAAAGCATATGCAGGTTCTCAGCGTGCTCTTGCTGGTCTCCTTCTGCGCCTGGTTCTGGGGCCGGTATTGCGGCATGGACGCCCCCCCCTTCCGCCGTCGCCTGGCGGGCATCGCGGGCATTCTGCTTTTGTGCGCCGCCGTGGTCTGGGTACTGCGGCCTGTGGCGCCCCTGCCGCAATGGCGCGATTTCAGCCCCGAATATTTTACCTCCCAACTGGGCAAAAAGCCCATGCTTCTTGAATTTACCGCCGACTGGTGCCCCAATTGCAAGTTCATGGAGGCAACAGTGCTGACGGACGAGCGCCTGCGCGCCTGGCAGGCCCGTTACGGCATGGAGCTTGTGCGCGTTGACCTGACTGACGCCAATGCCTATGCCGTGCGTCTTCTGCAGGCTCTGGGCAGCAAGAGCATCCCCTTGACGGCATTGTTCGCGGCCGGCGATGGGGCCTCATCTCCCCTGGTTCTGCGGGATGTTTACGGCGTGGAGGCTCTTGAGCAGGCCCTGGGCGAGACTTTCGGAGGAAAGTAAGGTTTTTTTCGCTATCGGCCTATGGCACTTTACGGAACTGTCGATAAGGAATATGTGCATTGCATAAGTCTGTCCAAACACTGCTCACAGGCCGGGCGATCAGCTCTGCCGCGGCCGTACCCGCAAACCGCAGGTCGGGGCCCCAGGTTCTGTTGCCTCCGGATGTCGGGGTTTTTTGAAACAGCTTGAAAAGCGTATATGCGACAAGGGAGCAGATATGGATCAAAACCAGAAAAAGCAGGATGATGAACTCCTGCAACTGGTGACGTTCAGCATCGGCGAAGAGGAATTCGGGGTTAATATCCTCAAGGTGCAGGAAATCATCCGCACTATGGAGATTACCAAGGTTCCCCGCGCGCCGGAGTTCGTGGAAGGCGTCATCAACTTGCGCGGCAAAGTGATCCCGATCATTGATCTGCGGCGTCGTTTCGGCCTTGTGCCCAAAGCGCATGATAAAAACACACGGATCATTGTGATTGAGATCAACAACATTATCGTGGGCTTTGTCGTGGACGCCGTTTCCGAGGTTCTGCGCATACCCGCGAGCACGGTGGAACCGCCGCCGCCTGTAGTGGCGGGCGTGGAATCCGATTATATCAGCGGGGTCGGCAAATTGCAGGATCGACTGTTGATAATGCTGGATTTGGACAAGCTGCTTTCCAGTGAAGACATGGATATGCTGAGCACCTTGTAAACGCTTTCGACGCGCCTGAGGCAGATCACCATCAAGGTTGAGAATCGAAATTTTCAACCTTGATTTGCTCTCAGGGCATTTGTTCCTGAATGCGGCGCACTGTTCCCACCGGCAGTGCGCCGCATCTCTGATTGAAAAGCGGAGCTCGCCTTGCCGGGATGTCTGTCGTGGACGTGGGTTCATTGCCACGGAAAGTCTTGCCATGCGCATTGAAAAAATTACGGAGCGCAAAAAGCGCTTTTTGGAGCTCCTTTTGCTGGGGGACGAGCAGGAGGACATGATTGATCGCTATCTGGAGCGGGGGGAAGTATTCGCGCTTTTTGATCCGGATCTAAAAAGTATCTGTGTGGTGACCGACGAAGGCAACGCCACCTGCGAGCTGAAAAATCTGGCCACCTACGCGGCTTTTCAGGGCCGGGGCTATGGGACGCGACTGGTGGAGTATCTTTTCCGGCACTATCACGGCAAATATGCCGCCATGGTGGTGGGAACAGGGGAAGTTCCGGGCCTTCTGGCTTTTTATGAGCGTCTGGGCTTCCGCTTTTCCCATCGTCTGAAAAATTTTTTCACGGTCAACTACCGCGAGCCCATTGTGGAGTGCGGCGTGCGGCTCGTGGATATGATCTGCCTTAAAAAAAGCCTCTGAGGAAGCCCCGCCTTTGCCCATGCCGCGGCCAGGAATCAGGGTTCAACCATTCCTGGCGCAATCGCCGGATTGCGGCGCGCGCAGCTTCCGGCTTGAGCGCAGGCGCAATTCCGCCACAATGGCCTTTTCATAATCCGGCGCAATGGAAAAATCCGTATGCAGCTCCGTGGAAAGCAGGCTTTCAATCTGCTGGGTTTCTTCCCAGATTTGCAGCAACTCGTCATCCGCCAGGCTTTTTACGCGTTCGGCAAAAGAATCTTCGTCACTGAACGGCATGCACGATCCCATTTCACGCCACCTCCGGTTCCATATCCGTGCGCAGAAAGTCCTGAACGACCTTTTGCGACAACAGGGTTTCAGCCATAATCGCGCAGCCTTCGGGGCCGGGATGCAGACCGTCGCTCAAATCGTCCATATAGGCGCGGGAGGCCGCGAGTGTGGCATGGATATTGGCAAAGGGCAAAGCCATTGCGGCGCAGAGCTCGGCCTGCGCTTCAGTAAGGCTTTCTATGCGGCGGCGCGCCTCGGCATCCGCCACGGGCGGCGGGCTGATCAACAGGGTGGGCGCAAGAGAGGCGGCTTCGGTCAACATGGCCCTCAGGATACGCGCGGTTTTGGCGAGAGCGGCCGGCTGGCCGCCGCCCGGGGAGGCCATGTCCACCACGCCGGCGCAAAAAGCCAGGCGCGGCACAAGGCCGGGCATCTGCCTGCAATCCACTTCCTGCCGCCAACGGCGCGCCAGATCCGCGACGCTTTGCCGCCGCGCGCCCAAATTGTAAAATGTCGCCGGGGGGAGGCGATACAAGCCCGCTTCACGTCCCAAAAGCGCCAGACGGCTGACCCAGCCGCCGGGCATCCTGCAGTCATTGACCCCAAGGGTCAGTGAATCGCCGAAAAAGAACCAGGCGTGAGTAAATGCGCGTGACATGATATGCGTAATCCTTATGGATAGATTTCCGCGTTGGCAAAAATCTGCGCTGTTTTCAGCAAGTGAAGGCGCGAGCGCAGATCACGGTCGGCGCCCAGTGGTTCAAGAATGGCCATGCTGAGCAACAAGGGCGACAAATAACCGGTACGCCAGTCAGCCACAAATGTCACGGCCTGACCCGCCTCGTTTTCCTTGTCCGCTGCCTCCCGTGAGACAGCCCAATTGCGCAGCAAGGGGCGAATGTCCATACTGCGCGGGCCGTTTTTTGTCTCGCGGCTGTACATCCGGCCCGCCAGCGCGAAGAATTTTTCAAAACAGCATACGGCAGCCTGGTTTTCCCGTTCCGTAGGCAGCCTCAGGCAAAATGCCTCGGCTTCGGCCTGTTCGGTGCGGCGGCTTTTCGCTGTAATTTCAACGCGCGCCAGATCCATGCCCGGCGGCAGCAAGGGCGCGAGACGGGCCGCCACTTCCTTTGGGTCCAGAGCTTTGTGCAAAGTCAACGCAAACCATTCGGCCCGGCTTTGCACCCCCACCGGCAAGGCCCTGCCAAAAGAGAGCAGGGGCAAAGGGTGAAAGCCCTGCGAAAAGGCCAGGGGCAGGCCCGCTCTGCGCAAAGCCCGCTCCAGAATGGCCTGAAGCTCTAATTGGCTCAAATAGGCGCTGCCGCCCATTTTGCTGTGCCATATCCTGTATTGGGCTGCCTTGACGGCAAGCGCGGGGGCAATCTGCGGCGGCCGGTTCGCCTGCGCACGGCAGATCAGGCGGCCCTCGGCGTCGCGCCGGGCCTCATGGGCCTTTTGGTCGCGTTGCGGAAAATTAAGCCTGTGGCCATACCGCGGGATTCCGGCCTCGGCGCCTGTTGCGGAACTTGCCCCGCTTCCTGGCCCGGCTCCGGCCAGCAGCGACGGCCCGGCCTTGGTGTCGCAAGCGCCGCAGTGGCGGCAGGCGCCGTAGCGGCAATCCTCGGTGATTTTGCCTTGCAGGGCGCGGGCGCGCTCGCGCAGCAGAAAGTCCTCCGAGATGCCCGCTTCCAGATGGCTCCAGGGCAGGCTGCCGCCCACTTCGCGCGGGCCGGTGCAGTCTTCGGGCTGTATCCCGCATTCCTCCAGGGCCGCGAGCCAGGGCGCAAGATCGAAACTTTCCATCCAGCTGCAAAAAATCGCGCCCTTGCGGTAGGCTTTTTCCACCACGTCCGCCATGCGGCGGTCAGCCCGCGACAAAATGCCTTCCAGATGGCTCATGGCAGGCTCATGCCAGCGCAGCTTAAGACATTTTTGGCCTTTGAAAAGCGCGCGCACCAGATCCACCCGGCGGCGCATTTCCGCCTGATCGATCTGCGCTTCCCACTGAAAGGGCGTGAACGGCTTGGGCACAAAGGGGGAAAGCGCTGCCGTGACCTGCAAACGCGGGCCGCCGCGCCCCGCGGCATCCCGCACTTTGCGGCAGAGCTCGGCAATGGCGGCCAGATCCTCGTCGTTTTCCGTGGGCAGGCCAATCATGAAATAGAGCTTGACCTGCCGCCAGCCGTGCTCCAGCAGCTTTTGGGCGTGCAAAAGCAGGGCGTCCTCGCTGACGCCTTTGTTGATCACGTCGCGCAGGCGCTGGCTGCCCGCTTCCGGGGCCAGAGTGCAGCCCGTGCGGCGCAAATCGGCCATGCGCTCAATGATCTCGTCGTCAATGGAGCCCACCCGCAGCGAGGGCAGAGAAAGACTGATCTGCTCGCGCGCGCAACGGTCAAGCACGCCGTGGCAGAGCGTCTTCAGGGCGGAAAAGTCGCCTGTGCTCAGGGAGAGGAAGGAGATTTCGTCAAAGCCCGTTTCGCGCAGGCAATCCTGCAGCAAGAAGGCAATATTCTCCAGAGATCGCTCGCGCACCGGGCGGTAGACCATGCCCGCATGGCAGAAACGGCAACCGCGCGTGCAGCCTCTGGCAATCTCCAGGGAAAGGCGGTTGTGCACCGCGCCCACCGGAACAACCTGCCGGGCAGGGTAGGCGGCCTTGTTCAAATCCGTCACAATGCGGCGCGTGGGCCGCGTGTAATCCGCCAGCAAAGCGCGAAGACCATGCCCGGGATCCGCCGGTTCCGGTTCAAACAGGGAGGGAACGTACACGCCGGGCACGAGGCGGGCCTCATGCAGGAGCCGGTCGCGGGTCCAGCCTTTTTCCAAACCTTTTTCCAGCAGGCGCAGCACATCGGGCAGGCTTTCCTCCCCGTCGCCCAGAACCATGAGATCCATGAACGGGGCCAGAGGCTCGGCGCTCAGCAGCGCGCCGCCCCCGGCAATGACCAGCGGGCAGACGCGCAAATCCGGACTGCGATCCGCAGTGCGCAAAGGGATGCCCGCCAGATCGAGCATATAAAGCACGTTGGTGTAACAGAGCTCATGCGTGATGGAAAAGGAAACACAATGCAGATCCGCCAGGGGCGTGTCGGACTCCAGGGTACAGAGCGGGCTGTTGTGCGCCCGCAGCACTGCCCCGGCTTCGCGATCCGGGGCCATGACCCTTTCGGCCCACCAGGCGGGTTCGGCATTGGCGATGCCGTACAGGATTTTCTGACCCAGATACGACATGCCCACTTCATAGGTATCGGGAAAAGCCAGGGCCAGACGCAGGCGCATTGCGGCGGGATCCTTGCGGCAGGCTCCGTCTTCAATGCCGGCAAAGCGGCTGGGCCTGGGCAACAGAGGCAGAAGGGAGCGCATGGTTTTTCCCCGGTCATTTGAGCGTGTGGGATGAAAGAGACGCGGCTTGCGCCTGAGAGGCGGAAAAGCCTGCCGCCGCTTCCGGCACGGGCAGAAAAAAGGCGGCGTTGAGCGCCGCCCGTGAAAAGCTCGAATGTGCCCGAGCTACTTGATCAGCCCGCTGCCGCTGCCCATCGGAGCGGAGCCGAACTGCAGCTTGCCGAGACCGCCCGCCACAGTGAGGTTGGTGATGGCTTCAATATATTTATCCTGAAGCTCCTTGGGCGTATCGGCATAGCGGTAGAGGAAGGTTTTGCCTTCCAGCGTGCCGCTGAAATTGGCTTCAAAAGGATACCCATACGGCAGCATCATCATCTGCACGCCCTGCTGGGTGGGGATGCTCTGGATGGCGGCCACTTCGTTGAGGCAGTCTTTTTCCTGGTCGTATTTGCCGATGACGAGCTCGCCCGTCACCAATTTCATCAAACGAATATCGTAAGCCATGCGTAACTCCTCATAAGTAATTTGCTTTAGGTAGGCACTGGCGCAAGTCATGTCAAGGGATTTTCTGTTGCCATCAGCCGTAAAACGGCTAGATTAGAGGCATGAGAAACAGCCACGCCATCAACGGAGCAAAGGCGGCCGAAGCCCGCGCCGCTCTGGAAAAAAAGCTCGGCCATGTCTTTGATCGGCCTGAATTGCTGGAACTGGCCTTGACGCACAGTTCGTGGTCCAACGAATACGGCATGGGCCAGAAGCACAATGAGCGGCAGGAATTTCTGGGCGACGCGGTTCTGGAACTGTCTGTTTCCTGGGAATTGTTTTGCCGCTTCCCGGAGGCGCGCGAGGGAGAACTGACCAAAATGCGCGCTTTGCTTGTGAGCACGGTGAGTTTGGCGCAACGCGCGCGCGATCTTGGTCTGCACACTCTGATAAAACTGGGCAAGGGCGAGGAAAATCAGGGGGGGCGCAGCCGTGATGCGGTTCTCAGCGACGCGTTGGAGGCGGTGCTGGCCGCGGTGTACGAAGACGGCGGCTATGAGGCTGCCAGGGGGAGCGTGCGCCGCATTTTTGCGGCGCATTGGCCGCAGACGGTCGGAAAGCAGCCCCGGCTGAAAGACAACAAAACGCGCCTGCAGGAAGCGGCGCTGCAACTTTTCAAGGAACGTCCGGCCTATGCGCAGTTGGCCAGCCACGGGCCAGAACATGCCAAAGTTTTTGAAGTTTCGCTGCGCCTGCCTGACGGTCGGGAATTTCTGGCCAGCGGCAGCAGTTGCAAAAAAGCGGAACAGGAAGCCGCGCGCCTTGCCCTGGAGGCGCTGAAAGCCGCTGCAAGCCTTTGTGGCGAACCGGGAACCCAAGCGTAGAGCGGTTTAGCTCATTTCATTAGCAAAACGCTCTAGCAAACCGTTCTGGGCTCAGGCGAAATTTACTTGCGCCGTGAAGCGCCGGAGCGAGCGTTTCAAAAGCACTATGCGCTAAGACGCATATTGCCCGGCGGTTCAGCCGGCTCGCAACCCGGCCCGGGGGCACGGCCCCCGGGCCTCCCGTCTTTGGTCTGCCACAGCCTATGTCGAAATGGCCTAGCCGCCGATGAGCTGCATGGCCATCTTGGGCAGCGAGTTAGCTTGCGAAAGCATGGCTACCGCACTCTGACTCAAAATCTGGGTGCGCACGAATTGCGTCATTTCCGTGGCCACGTCCACGTCCGAAATGCGGGATTCCGCGGCCTGGAGGTTTTCAGCCTGCGTATTCAGGTTGGTGATGGTATTTTCCAGACGGTTTTGCATCGCGCCCAGGTGCGCGCGAATCTTATCCTTGGAAACAATGGCCTGGGTAAGCGCTTCCAGGGACTTTTGCGCGGCTTCCTGGGTGGAAATGGTGCCGCCCGCGCGCAATTCGCCGGTCTCCGGGTCAATGGCCTGATTGCCCACGCCCAGCGCGGAGGCGGTGCTCTGGCCGATTTTAATGTAATAATAATCCTCGGCCGAGTCGTTGCCCGTGCCGAAGTGGACCTTCAGCTTGCCGGTGGCGGTCAGGCCGCTGCCGTCGTGCGTGTTGGAAGAAAGCGTGCCGTCCAGCAGCTTGATGCCGTTAAAGTCCGTGGCGTTGGCGATACGGGTGATTTCCGAGGCCATGGCCTGATATTCGGACTCGATCATCAGACGCTGCGTGGAATCATAGGTGCCGGTAGCGGCCTGTTCGGCCAGCTCTTTCATGCGGACGAGCTTTTCGTCGATGATGCTCAGGGCGCCGTCGGCGGTCTGAATGAGGGAAATGGCGTCGTTGGCGTTGCGCGCGCCCTGCTGCAGGGTGGCAATGTCCGCGCGCTGCAATTCTCGAATGGCCAGACCCGCGGCGTCGTCCGCCGCGCTGTTGACGCGCAGGCCGGTGGAAAGCCGCTGCGTGGATTTGCTCAGTTGCGCGTAATGCGAATTCAGATTTCTGGCCGTGTTGGCGGCCATCATATTATGGTTGATAACCAAAGACATGGGACACCTCCTTCGGGTGGGTTGGCTAAGCTGTGTCCTTGGTATTGCAATCCATGTGCCACCACTATTTTATTATGTATTTTCCAATAGTTATATAAAAAGAGTGCCGGCGGGAAAAATTTTCCCAGGGCTCGCGCTGCAATTTTGACGCGCTGCACCAGGGTGGTGCGGCCGGCTTTTGCCCTCCATCACATCGCGGTTTGCCAAAAGCGGATGCGCTCAACAAAAAACAGAGCGCCGACCCCAATGGTCGGCGCTCCACACGGAAGAAGCCAATGGCAGCGCTATCCCGACGCTGCCTTCTTCATTTGGAAAGGCATTGTCTGCGGCTCGCAAGCCGCGAAGATTTTTTCAAAACCCGTGGGGCGGCTTCACCGCCCCACAGGGCCATGTCAGGCGAGGCGGCGGGCTTACCGCTTCATGCCGATGACGGTTTCCAGCATGGTGTCAACCGTGGTGACGCCCTTGGAGTTGGCCTGGAAACCGCGCTGGGTGGTGATCATCTGCACGAACTCCCGGGCCATGTCCACGTTGGACATCTCGATATAATAGGATTTTGTCTTGCCGAAGCCGTGGCTGCCCGCCACGCCCACGCTGGGCTCGCCCGATTCCCTGGTGGTCGAGAAGAGGTTGCCGCCTTCGCGGTACAGGCCCTGGTAGTTCTGCACATCATAGATGCTGATCTGCCAGAGGGCCAGATTGGCGCCGTTGTCATACTTGCCGTAAATAATGCCGTTTTCATCAATACTGTAGCCGCTCAGGTTGCCCGAGGCATAGCCGTCCTGGGAGGGAGAGCGTGTGACGCCCGTGCCCGCCGCGGCCACGGAGGCGTTTTCACTGCGCTGGGCGGTAGCCATTACCGGCACGCTGTCATTATAGTTCATCTGGCTCACATATCTGGGGGAGCCGTCAGGGTTCACGCCGTTCTGGACCAGATTCGTGTGCAGGCTGGCCAGACTGTTCTTCTGCGAGAGGATCTCAGGGGTAAGCCTGTTGACAGGCTGCGTTCTGGTGACATTGGGATCGGTGATATTAATGGTATGCTGCACCCCGGCATCCATATAATAGTAGCCCGTGCCGTCATGCAGAATCTTTTTAGGGCCGCCATCATTATACGTGCCGTACACATTATCGGCGCCGTCCTTGGTGTAGAAGCCGTACTGATCCCTGAATACCTTAGCGCCACCGGCATCTGTTCCGTAGGAATTGTCCGCCAGGGCGTAGTACCCGTAGCCGTCCGGGTCCACGCCCAGGGACACGTCGCCCGCGGTCACGGGATTGCCGTTGGCGTCCAGGCTCATGGTGTTGGTGACGTTGTTCAGCCAGCTGTTGCTGGTGTTGCGCAGGCCGAAATCCAGCTCAACGATGTAGTTCTGGGCCTGGCTGAAGGGCGTGGTGCCGCCGGGCGTGGTCATGGTTTCGCTCACGCTGTTGGCCAGGGGCTGGCCCGTGAAATTGGGCGTGAACACGGGCAGACCGTTGCTGGACATCCTGGTGGGCTGCCAGGAGTTCTTGTCGTCCGGGTTGCCGGCGTATTGATCGTTAGGGTCCTGGGTGCCCGTGGCCCCGAAAGTGTAGGCGGTCTGGTTGACCATCTCGCCGCTGGCGTTGAAAATCATGACGCCGCTCATGAGCACGCCGGCCTGCTTGTTGGTGCCCGCCACAGGATCGTCATAGAATTTCGTGGGCTCTTTGGTCCAGGTCTTGGTGGCGTCGTTATAGCCCTCGCCGCCGTAGGAACGCATATCCTCGGACGGAGGAATGGTCACCAGATATTCATAGACCGTATAGCCTTCGGGCAGGCCCTTGATGCCGGAGGTTTCCACCCGGTCGTAATAGGTGGTCAGCTCATGCTTGGTGCCGCCTTCGTCATAGACCTTGATGGCGGACTGGGTGGCGTAACCTTCGTTGGGCAGAGGCGGTTCGTTGCCGGCGTTCCACTGATCGAAGAGAGCGGTCAGGGGACTGCCTGTGCTGATGGTCCTGTCCGTGCCTTGATCTGTGGAGAGCTGCATGTTGAAGGTCACATTGGTGGTCTGCTGTGCCGGGATATGCCAACTGTTCAGCACAATGTCCGTGGGGGAGCCGCTGCCCACATAGGCGGATTCGCTCTTGCCGCCCACGGCGGTGGTACCGCCATTGAAGGTAATCTTTTTCTTGTTTTCCACCTCCCAGCCCTGCACCAGCAGGCCCTGGGGATTTTGCAGCTCCCGGTTTTGATTGAAGTAAAAATCCCCGGCGCGGGTGTAGTATTTTCGATCGCTGCCCGGCTTGCGCACCCCGAAAAAGCCGTTGCCGTCAAGGGCCAGATCCGTGGCGGAGTTGGTTGATTCAAAAGAGCCCTGCGAATAATCGCCCAGCACCGCATTGATGCCCACGCCCGCGCCGATCTGGGTGGGGCCGCTGGCGCTGCCGCCGTCCATGTACAAATAATCGTTGAAATCCATGCGCTGGCCTTTGAAGCCGATGGTGCTCACATTGGCGATATTGTTGCCCACCACATTCATTTTGTCGCCGTGCGTGAGCAGGCCGGAAACGCTGGTCCACATGCTGGCTGAGAGACTCATGACTTCCTCCGTATATGTATTGGGATAGTTGTTTTTTCCTGACAGGCGGCTGAAGCCGCCGAATGCTTTACTCAGGCGGCCCTGGCCACGTCGCCGGATTCAGCGCCGCCGGAACCTTCAGGGCCCTCAGCGCCGCCGGAACCCGCCGTATCGCCGGAACCGTCAGCGCCGCCATCACCCGATCCGCCGCCAGTGCCTGAGCCGTCACCGTTGCCATCGTTCTTCACCGGTGGATTGGTGACCTGGCGCACATTGGCCAGAGCCATCAACTGGCCGCCGCTCAGACCGAGGCAGACGATCCCGTTGTCGTTCACCACGCCGGTGACCGTGTCGTCCACCACCTGATCGCAGAGCACGCTTTCGCCCTTGGCGTTGAGCAGGGCGATGTTCACCTGATACACGCCGTCCGGAGCCGCGTCGCCATTGTTGTTCTTGCCGTTCCACTCAAAGGTGTAGGTGACGTTGGCGCTCTTGGGAGGCAGCTTCTCGGAGTACACCACGTTGCCGTCACTGTCACAGACATTGATCTGGCCCGCAGTCACATGGTCCACTGGCGCATAGCGGAAGCTGGAGGTGACAATTCCGTCGGCCTTGCCGATGGTATCGCCGCCGACGCTCACCCGCTTGCCGATATAGGAGGTGGCGTTGATCATCTGCCCGTTGTTGGTGGCGGTGGTCAGGCCATCCATGCTCGTATTCAGGTTCATGAGCTGTTCCAGGCTTGAGAATTGCGCCATCTGGGCAATAAATTCCTTATCCTCCATGGGATTGAGCGGGTCCTGATACTTGAACTGGGTGACCAGGAGCAGCATGAAGGAGTCCTTGTCCAGGGCGCTGCCTTTCTGCTTGCTCAAGGCCTGATTAAACTCAGTGTTGGTTGCGGTAAGAGCCTGATTGATGCTGGACATGCTGTGCTCCCTTCCCTTGTGCTCAGGCCACCACGTGCAAGGCGCGGGTGGAATATCCTGCCGTTTGGCTCAGAGAATGCACAGGCTGTTCCAAATGCTCAATTTCCATATTTCTTGATGAGTTACGCATAGCTGAAAGATTTTTCAGGCGGGCAAGTTCTTCCCGGCGGGCTTCTTCTTCCTGCCAGGAATTGTGCTGATCCAGATCCTGCCACTGGCTGTGGTCGCCCTGCTGCCTGTTTTCAAGCTGGACCTCGATCTTGTCGACCTTGATGCCCTGTTGTTCCAGATTGATGCGTATCGCGTCCAGTTGGCGGGTGACCATTTCCGCGGTTTCGGTTTTTTCCGAGCGGATGCGCGCGCTCACCTCGCCGTTGCGGGCGGTGAGGGTGATGGTGATGGCCCCCAGCTCCTGAGGATGAAGCTGCAAATCCAGACGGGCGCCCCCGCCCTTGAGCGCGGTAAGCAGACCCTGCTCCACCTGCTGCGCCACATGCCTGGAAAGCGACCGGGCGTTTGCGCCGGGCATGTTTTCGGGCGTCGCAGGCGATTCGGCATTGCCCTGAAGCATGGAAAAAAGGACGGAATTGCCGTTACTGCCTGCGGGTTGCGCGGCGTTGGCCTCAATTCTGTGAAGCAGCTCGCTCCATTCCCTGCTCGTGCCCTGTTCGCTGCCTGGGCGGGCCTCGCCGTGGGCCCCTTCATTGCCCAGGCCCGCGACATAGCCGGTTTTGCTTTGCGCGCTGTGGCCGCTCTGAACAAAATCCGCGTTTTCGACACTGGGATTGTTGCGGCTGTTGGCGGCGCTTTCGGCATTGGAAGCCGCGCGCGCAGAGGCTTCGGCAGTTTGCCCGGCCATTGGCTTTGCAGCCCGGTTGTTTTTCCCGCTTGTGCCCGCATCGCCCAGAGCCGCGCTTTGGCTTTGGTCAAGCTTTCTGCCGATGGCTTCGTCCCGCGCCTCCGCGTCGTCGGGATTTGCCGACTCCCGACCGCTTTGCAAGGTCTGATCGAGAATTTCCCGGCTTTTTTTCTCCACTGTCCTGTTGATCAGGATCTTGCTTTGCTCGGCTTCGCGATTGCGCAGGGCGGCGGCGGCCTTTTCCTTTTCCATGCGGTTGCGGGCCTTGCTGATGATCGGCTTGAGCGTCTGCTCCAGCGCGGCATCCAGCTTTTGGCGTTGGGCCGCCTCCTCGGCGAACTGCGCGGCCGCCGGGGCCATAAGATGTGCAAACTGCGCGCTTGTGCCGATCAGGGTCTGCTGATTGCCGAAGCTGTTTGCCAGAGTTTGCAGGCTGTTTTGGTTGAGGCCCAGGCCCCTGCCCAGGGCAAGCGCTTCGTCCCGGCTGATTTCAATGCCTTCGGCCGAAGCAAGAGAGGCAAAGGTTTCCGAGATCAGGCCAAGCGCGGCCGAACCGTTGCCATCCCGCATGAGTTGCAGGGCCTGCGCCGAAAGATCGCCGGTGGGATCGATTTTTCCCAGCAGAGCGGTAATGTTTGTAATGTCTTCATCGCTCAGGTCGGACGGATCGCCGTACGCCTGGAGGCTGGCCAGGACCTGGGCCAGGGTCGCGCCGTCGGGCTGGTCGGCCAGCACATCGAATTTTTTCAGGCTTTGGGCGGGCGCGCCCACTTTGATCAGCTCCCGGCGCAGCTCAAGAAGCTCGTTTTTGGTAAAGCAGACTTCATCCAGCGTATAGGTCACGCCGTCAACGCTGTTGCGGCTGTAGGGGCCTTGCACCAGCGGTCTGGCCTGCTCCCCGGAATCCGCCAGAGCCGTGTCCACCGAGCCGGATTGCCCGCGCTGTACGCTCTCAATGGCTTCATGGATGGATTGCAGAAAATCGGCGTAAGGAGAATCGCCTTGCGAGCTTTGAGCCGCATTGCTCCAAAGATCCGAACCGAAACCGGCGCTGCTGGCGGGAATAATTTGCATCTTCGCACTCCTTGCAGGCCTGAGTATTCAAGGAGTGTTCCAAAAAGAAAAAGCGATGGATTCCAGTAAGATAACAGAGGTTCTCAGAAGGATAGGCAAGACTTGCCTATTGCGTGAAGCCGGGGGCGCAAAGGGCTTATTTTTGCGAGGCAAACAGCCCGCAGAGCGCGGTCAGGCGATCCACGGCCGTTTGCCAGCCGGTGGGGGCATAGTCGGCATTTTGCAGAAACATATGCAGATGCCCGGCAAAAAGACGCAGCAAAGGCGGCTCCGCGCGCCAGAATGTCGCGGGCAAGGCCGGGCTGCGGCGTTTGAGGTGCGCGGCGCATTGGGCGCAGAGGCGTGCAAAGCCGCTGCCCAGGCGATGGGCGAGCGCCGGGAAGGAGTTCTGCAGGTTGCTCAGGCGTTGTTGCGCCAAAGCCCGCAAGGAAGGATCATAGAGGAATAAAAATGCGGCCTGCCAGAAGTCCTCCAGCAGGGGGCGGCAGGATACGGCCTGCCTGTTCTGAGCCCCGGCGCGTTCAAGCGTGTGCAGGCCCAGGCAATCCCGGCCCGTGCGGTACAGGGCCAGGCCCGCAGGCTCGCGCAGCCCCGAGGCTGCGGAGGGGATGGCCGGAGATTTGTTCACAAGAGCCAAGGCCACGTCTGCCACGGCAGAGGGGGTAAAAGCCTGCTTGCAATAGAGCCTGGCGCGTCGGCATTGCCAGCAGCCCACGCAACTCATCCTGGCGCGCAGCACCCATTGGCCGGGCGAGGAGGGGCCGGTTTCCCGGGCATGTACCGGGCCCATGGAGAGGTTAAGCACCGGAACGCCCAGCCAGTCGGCCAGATGCATGGGCCCGGTATCCGGCGTGACGCACAGATCCAGGGTTTGCAAGACCTCGGCCACTTCTCTGAGCGAGAGGCGACCGCAAAGATTGGCTCCTCCAAGACCTGAAAGCCTGGCGACCTCTCGCCCCAGCCCGATCTCGGCAGGACCGCCCAGAAAAACCGGCGTTGCGCCCGCTTTTGCCAGTCGTGCGGCCAGCCGCGCCCAAAAGGCGGCGTCGGGGCGCTTGGCCGCCTCGCTGGCTCCGAGGATCAGGCCCACCCGCCCCGTGCCCGCGCCTTTGGGCAGCGAATGCCCCACATCCGTCAGCCTGGCCGTGGGAGCCAGATCCAGCAGGGAGAGATCGGACCAATGAAAAGCGTTGTTGTGGTTATTCTGGGTCAAGGCGGTTCGATAGAGCTGCCAATAGCCAAAGACGTGCAGGCCGCCGGGCAGGGCGGCCGCGCCTATTTTACGGCCGGCCTCAAGCCGGGCCAGGCAGGCGCTGGCCTCTGGGCGCCCGCTGAGGTTCACGGCCGCGGCATACCGGCCGCGAGCCAGGGCAGGGCAGTGCTGCGGCGGAAAAAAGACGGCTTCCGGCGCAAGCGGCATGAGCTCCCGAAAAAATTGCGGCTCCGCGACTACCCAGACAGGATGCCCGGGCCAACGCTGTTTGAGCCGGGTGAGCAGCGGAAAGGTGAGAATCAAATCCCCCATGCGCTGCAATTGCAGAACCAGCAGCGGATCCGCGCTCATGCGGGAGCCTTGCCGCCCGGCCTGCGGGCCGCATCCGGGGCAGCGGCCGCCAATGCCGCCGCCCCCCTGGTCCGGCTTGCTGTTTTACCTGAAGAAAGGCCGCGCGCCCCGGGGGTTCCGTATACCCGGCGCATATGTTCAAGCATTTCCTGAAGTCTGTGTTCCCAGGTATGGCAGGCGAGCACGCGCTTGCGCGCAGCCTCACTAAGCCTGCGGCGCTCCTGGGGATGGGCGAGATAGTGGCGCGTCAGATCCGGGATTTCTTCGGGAGCATGGTAGCAGGCCATCTCGTCCGGCGCAAAGAGCTGTTCCATCTGCGGACGCCAGTCCGTGAGCACAAAGCCCCCGGCGGCGGGCACGTCAAAAACGCGCTGGTTCACGGCTCCTTTCATCTGCTTGCTGGTGCAGTTGAAATTGATTGAAGAATGTCCATAAAATAAAGGGAGCTGGGTATAGTAGCTCAAGGCGTCCAGATAGCGGGGCTGGCGGGCCTCATGCCGGAATTCGATTTTCCAGCCGCTGTCGCCCACAAGCAAAGGCCGGAAAGGGAGGAGCTTGCGCACGCAGCCGTTACGGTACAGGCGCGTGGCCTGCCAGGTGATTGCCGTTTCATAGGCCAGCCGGGCTTCATTGTCCGGCAGGGCGGCATAGCGCGCATGGACCTCGGGAAAGGATTCACGCAGAAAATCCGATACCGATCGCTGCTCGCTCTCCATGAAAGCCCGGGAAACAGTGCGGAAAGGCAGCAGCAGGCCGCGCGGAAAACGGCCGTTTTTCAGACGACCGCCCACCTTGTAGAGCATGGAATTGCCCACAAAGGAAACGTCTGCCTTCCAGGCATCAGGCACGGACGCGGCGGCACGCGGCGCGAAGCGTTGCGGGTCCGTGCCCAGGGGCAAATAGAAAACATGCTCAAAGCCCGCGCGCCGCAAGCTTTCGATGTTGTCGGCGTCCCAGGTGAACAGAGCGGCCCAGGGGCTGACGCAGCGCGCGTACAAGTGGATGATCAGATGCGGATTGTCCACGAACCAGGAAGCCAGCGGCAGTTCAAGGCGCGCCAGAAGATCCATGAGCACGCCTTCCACATCCACGCCCATGTGATTGAGCGTCACGCAGCAATCGGGCTTGAATTCAAGAACGACTTCAAGCAACTGTTGCACAAAATCCGTATGGGCAAGGTTGTCGCTTCCAAGGGTGACGAGCCTGTGCTCAAGCCCCAGTTTGCGGCAGGCTCCCTCCAGCTCGCCCATCAGGAAATATTTGCTGGTCAACAGCAGCACGCGGGGCCTGGCGCTGCGAAAGCGCGGCTGCACAACGCGGCCCCAGAAGTCATAGCGGGCGCTGGCAGCGAGTGTGTCGCGCAGCCCGCCGTAGTATGCGCGGTCCAGACGCAGATAGAAGGGCAGGGCCACGGGCAGCAGGCGTTTGCCGCCATGCTGCATCTGCCAGCGCGTCAGGTCCCTGAGCGCGTCCTGCAAAGAGGCCGCGTCCACCAGCAGCACGCGTTGCCGCAACCTTTCAGGCAGTCCGGACAACACGCCGGTGAGCCGTTGCAGGGGCTGTTCTTTTTCAACAACAGCAACAGGCCCCTGGGATCTTTCAAGTATCAGATGAAGAGCATGCCCCATGCCCGCGCCCAGAAGCACCGGCAGGCTGTCGCGCCATTGCTCCGGCGCAATGCTCCCAACGCACGCCTTTTCCCGCTCCGGGCCGCCCGGCGCCAGCATGGCGAAGCGGCGGCCCGCAACACAGGCAATGACATCCGCGGGCCGTCCTGCGGGCTTGCCCTCTGGCCCGCGGCAGACAGCCTCAAAAAGCGGCTCTGCTTCCGGCTTCATTATTTTTTGCCCTTGGCAGCGGCAGGCGGCAGAGGTTCCACTATGATGTCGTCATAGCTCAAGCGGAAAAGCACATTTTCATATGGCCGCTCAACCAGCATAAACGCCTGGCCGATGGAAATCTCCACTCCGGGGAAAACCTTGCCCGGCACCATCAGGCGGCAGTTCTGCATGTAATTTTCATCAAGATGCAGCTTGGCCCCCAACTCAGCGCGCCGTTGCATCAACTGTTCACGCTGCCTGGTCAGGCGGGCCAGCTTCTGGCTGGCTTCCCCGGCGTCGGGCGGCAAATGACCGACCACGGCCCTGAGATGCGTAATGGCTTGGGACTGGCTTGCAATAATGCCGTCAATCTTTTCCAGGTGCCGGATTCTCGCGGGATCATACCCGAGATATACTTTGGTGGAAATGGCGGCCTTGTTGCCCAGTTGCTTGCCCACATACACGCTGCCGTACGCATTGATGGCGCTGCCGTAAACCTGATCGCGCACCACCATGCTGGCTCCGGCGTAGACCGTGGAGTACAGGCAGTATTTCGCAACAACCATGTTGCCGCGGGTGCGGGCCTCGACTTTTTCAAGAAAAGGCGCGAGCAGCTTGCCTCCGGCGTCCACCAGGCAGTGCTGCCCGGCGCCGCCGCGGGCGCCTCCGTCCAGCATCAGATCGCGGCGGGCGCGCACAACCCCGCCTTCAACCATGCCCATGATCCGGATGTTGTTGGCCTGCACGGAAAAGCCTGCCCGCACGGAGCCGTGCACGGCCATATCGCCCACAAAAAAGATGTTGCCGGTCTGAAAGCTTATATCCTGCCGAACATTGAGCAGGCATTTGACCGTGATTCTGTCTTCATCATAAAAGACATAGCCATTGGCCGCGGCAAGCAGATAGTTGGGATGCGCGGGATCCACGCGCGTATTGATGCCCGCAGGCAATACAGGTTTCTGCAGCACATACCGGGGGTCGGGGTTGGGGCCGGCTCCTTCCAGGGGGATGATTTCAGCCAGAACCTGGCCGTCAATCACATTCTGCACATAGCCGAGGCAGTAAATGTTCGAAGAGTCGCCTTCCCCGCACGGTTTGAGGTGAAGGTGATCAAAGTCGGGATTGAAATAATGCCGCAAATAGTATTGCACGCTGCCCCCTCCGTCTGCGTTGCAAAAACTGCCGCCGCCGGTTTGCCGCTCAAGCCCGTGGGGCACAGCCGACATGCCGGCCTTTTGCGCCAACGCTTTTATTCCGCCGCATTGGGGATATAGCCATTCAGTTCTTCCTCACTTTCAAAGGTGGGGAAAAAACCTTCTATCTCCGCTTTTTTCAAAAGTTGTGCCACCTGTGGGGAAGGAGTAAGAAGGATCAGCCTGCGCCCCATATTGCGGACTTTCGTACTCTCGCTTACCAGAACGCCCAGCCCGGACGTATCCACCCGTTCGATGCGGCTGAGATCAAGCACTATTTGCGATACGTCGGGCGCCAGCAGATATTGATCCAGTTCCTGGTTGAGCTGAGCCACGTCAGCCAGCAACATGTCGCCGGACAGGCGCACTATGGTTACATCTGTGTGAGACTCTGCAAGCAAAGTAAACATGGCTGAGCCTCCTGCGCAGTCAGGTCACAGCACGTGTTGAAAATTCTGCGGCTCTCAGGTTCATGCCTGCGGGACCGTGCCTGATTTCTTGCCGCGAGTTTGCTGAAGGATACGCTGTTGCGGCAAGATTCGTCAACAGCTCCGCAAAACGCGCATATTTTGCCGGGGCTTGCAGGATATTTCGCGCACAGTAGAGCGGTTTGCCAATGAAATTAGAGCATTTTCTCTTAAGGTAATCTGCTCTAAAGTCTGCGCGGCGTTATGGCGTCGGCGTGCATGGGCGGCCTTTTTGCGGCAATCAGAAATCGCGGCCGCAGGACGCGGCATGCGACCGGGGCAGGGGAGCGGCCAGCGCGCTGACCACGGCGTAGGCCTTGATGCCTTCGACCCGGCCGGTAAAGCCGAGCCTCTCTTCGGTGCTGGCCTTGAGATTGACCTGCTCCTTGGGCAACTCCAGGAGGCGGCACAGATTTTTGCGTATTTCTTCGCGAAACGGAGCAAGGCGGGGAGCTTGCGCCACGATTGTCAGATCCGCGTGCTCAAGCGTCAGCCCGGCAGCGCGGGTCATTTCCAGAACCCGATCCAGCAGAATGGCCGATGAAATGCCTTCAAAGCGGGCGTCAGTGTCGGGAAAGTGGCAGCCGATGTCGCCCAGGCCCGCGCAGCCCAGAAGCGCGTCCATCAGCGCATGCAAGAGCACATCGCCGTCCGAATGGGCCAGAACCTCCGGCGCGCCCGGAATGAGCACGCCGCCCAGTTTCAGTGGACGGCCCGCGCCATAGCGATGCACGTCGTAGCCCATGCCCACGCGCGGCCGGAGCGGCATTTGCGGAGCCTGCAGCAACGCCATGTCCTCGGGATATGTGATTTTCACGTTGGTCGCCTCACCGGGAATAATCCGCACCTCCTGGCCCAGAGCTTCGATCAGCGAGGCATCGTCAGTGACGGCCAGGGATTTGTGGAGCGCGTGCTGGTGCGCCTGGCGTAAAAGCGCCAGATCAAAGCCCTGCGGCGTTTGAACGGCTGCCAGCCGCTCCCGGGGCAGAGTTGCGGTCACGCGCCCGTCCTCAACCAGCTTGATAGTATCAGTGACAGGCAGGGAGGGAACCACCGCGCGCGCTCCACGGTGCAACTCTTCGCAGACGCTCCGCACCAGCGCAGGGCTCAAAAATGGCCTGGCCCCGTCATGAATCAGCACAAAACGCGCGCGCAGGGGAAGGGCGGCAAGACCCAGGCGCACGGAATCCTGGCGCTGTCTGCCGCCTGCGACCGCCAGGCAGGGCAAGCCCAGGTCTTCGCTGCGGCAGAGAGCGCGCAGTTGCTCCTCGGCGTGCGCAAGTTGATTTTCAGGAAAAACAACAACCAATCCGGCCACAGCGGCGCTGCGGCTCATGGCGCGGGCGGCGTGCCAATAGAGCGGCGCGCCGCGCCAAGGCAGAAACTGTTTGGCGCATCCGGCGGTGACGGCGGACAGGCGGCTGCCTTGTCCGGCCGCCAGAATCAGGGCCCACGGCTTTTCCTGCGGAGAAGTAACGGACATGGCGCGGCCTTTGCGGCTGAAGGGTGGATTCTCTGAGGGCCGCCGGTCAATGGGGCCAAATCGGATTTCACACGGCTGTACAGCCGGCATCTATTCCTCTGAACAGGATAAGGACCGGTGCAGAGCGCGCAATGTTCCTCAGGCCATCACCTCACAGGGCTGTCTCCAAACCGGTTTTATCCAATCCAACACGTTCTGCAAAATATCTTTTTTTTCAGCGGGAGCCGGACGATAAGCCGGGTTCTGTCATGCGGCAAGCCGCATCTGACCGTCATTCCTCTAGGAGCGCAGTTGCCCGCGCCCTCAAGCAACCTACCCGGAAGGCTGTGGCCGGGCCGACCGCCTTCCCTATTTGGTCTTGCTCCGAACGGGGTATGCCGAGCATGCCGCGTCGCCGCGGCATCTGGTGGGCTCTTGCCCCACCGTTTCACCCTTACCCCGCGCCCAAATCCGCAGGGAGGCCAGAAAAAGGTCTGGCGTCCTTCGTGCCGTTTTGGGTGCGGGGCGGTTTGCTTTCTGTGGCGCTTTCCGAGGGTCGCCCCTCCTGGGTGTTACCCAGCGTCCTGCCCTGTGGAGCCCGGACTTTCCTCTCCGGGCGCAATGGCCCGCAGCGACGGTCTGTCCGACTCCCGCATTTTTTTACAGCGTGTCAGAGATCGTTCTCTCCTCTCGGCGAAGCGCCTTGCAAAGCATGCCGTTTTTGCAACGCGGCCGCGCAAGGGGAGGGCAGCAAAAGGCACGTCATGGCGCGGAATCGGCCTGCACAATGACAGATGCGTCAATCGACGGGAGCAGTCACTTCAGGCGCTTCTTCAGGCATGCTGAAATGCTCGCACCAGAAAATAAGACGCTGGCAGTTGGGGCAACTCAGAATCTGCTGACCACGCTGCAACTCAATAAAGGACTGCGGCGGCACGGCAATATTGCAGCCCGAGCAAACGCCGTCTTTGACGGCGACAATCACGGGATGCTCCAGGCGCACGCGAATGAACTCATAGCGCATGAACACGGGCTGAGGAATGAGCTTGCTGACCTGGCTGCGCTTTTCATTCAATTCTTCCAGATTGTCCTTGGCCTTGCGGAGTTTTTCCTCCAGGCCGTCGCGCTTTACTTCAAGTTCTGCCTTAAGGGCAGAATAGTCGCGATCAATTTCGGCCAGCGCGTCATTTTGCAACTGCAACTCTTCCAGAAGAGTCATTTTTTCTTCTTCCCGAGAGCGGTTGACTTTTTCCATGCTGTCCATCTCACGCATCATGGCATGGTATTCGCGTGTATTGCCCACTTGCATGAGCTTGTTCTTGCTCTTTTTGATTCGGGCGGAGTCGTCGTCGATTTCCAGAGAAAGTCGTTTTTGCTGTTCCTGCAAGTGCGCGAGTTTATCCAGCACGCGGTTGCGCTGCGCATCGGCTGCTTCAAAACGCTGCTCCAGTTCCTCAAGGTCACGAGGGGCGCTCTCCAGTTCCTGCCGGACGGCAAAAATGGCGTCATCGACCTTTTGCAATTCCACCAACTGCTTTATCTGATCAAAATACAAGGCACTGCTCATACCATAAACCTCCTGGGAGTCATGACACAACAAGCGGGCGCAGCGGAGACCTGGAAGGCACGAAAAAAATTTCCAAAGGCTCAAGACGCTCCCGCAGCAAACGACACATGCGGCGCATCATTTCTTCTTCAAGGCTGTGATGCCCGACATCAAGCGTGGAAATTTCAGCCGCAAGCGCCGTGTGGTATTTCACGTCGCCGGTTATAAAAAGCCCGGCCCCGGCCACGCGCGCTGCGGGCAGCAGGGAAGAACCCGAACCCGTGCAATAGGCCAGACGTCTGATCGTTCCCGGCGTTGGGCCGCACAGAGCGGCTGTGGACAAGTCCAGGTGACGGGCCAGGATTTTCACAATTGCTTCAAAGCCGAGGGGGGAGGGCAGATCGCCGGCCAGACCGAAGCCGAGAGGAAGCGTATTGCCGAAAGGCTGCCCGCTTGTCGGCTCCAGCACCGCGAGATTGCGCAACTCAAGCTCCTGAGCCAGCCAGCCGGCCGGTCCGCGCCCGTTGACATCCAGGGAGGTATGCGCCGCATAGAGCGGCACATCGGCCACCAGCAGGAGGCGCAAAACCTCGTGGTAGTCGTCCAGCCGAGCGGGCAATACCGGCGTAAGCAGCAGAGGATGGTGACTGAGAATGCACTCTGCGCCCAGCTCAAGGGCATTGCGTACGGAAGAGGGCGTAGGATCCAGGCAGACGGCCAGAGCCGCGACATCCTCGCGCCGGGCAGCTACCTGCAGGCCTGAGCGATCCCAGGACGCTGCCGCGGCAAGAGGCGCAATTTTTTCAATGGCATTAATTATTTCAATAAGTTGCATCAATATTGCCTTTACTAAAAAAGGCACTTTCTTGCCTTGGGCAGAGAAAGCGCCTTGCAAAATCATCCGGCGTACTCAAAGAAACAGAAACTTGCGGCAATAGTGTTCGCACCTTGCAGAGGGCGGCGCGCGAATTTGCTTCGGATTCACGCGACATTGGTTTTACTCCATCTAGCTGCTAATCTGAGAAGATTAGCCCAAAGAAAGAATTTTGTCAACGGGCGAGGGGCGTTGCCACTGCCGCTTTGCGTCAACCGCTTTGGAATGCTGCGGGCTGCGGCTAGAGCATTTTCACTTTGAAAATGCTCTGCTGACGCGAAAGCGGCAGCCGCCGCAACGCGGCGTACATTCAGGCGAAAACCGCGTTTTTCGCCTGAATGCCACCTTTGACTTTCATAAAAAGTCAAAGGTAATCTTGCGCTACTGGCCGCGCAAATAACGCACCGCATTGACAAAAAGCAGCGTTCCGGGCGGATCCAGCTCGCCTCGCGTCCAGGCAGGGTGATTTGTCACATGGTGAAAGGCTTCGGGGTGAGGCATGAGCCCCAGAATACGGCCGGAAGGATCGCTCAGCCCTGCAACGGCAAGGATCGAACCGTTGGGATTAAGCGGATACTCCTGGGTAGGTTTGCCGGTTTCGGGATCTACATACTGCAGAGCGATAAGCTGTTCTGCCTGCAGGCGGCGCAGACAGTCCTCATTCTCGGGAACCAGCTTGCCCTCGCCGTGGCGGACGGGCATGGCCAGCATGGGCAGCCCCTTTGTAAAAACACAGGGGCTTTGGGGGTTGGGCAGCAAGTGCACCCAGCGATCCTCGTAACGCGCGGAATCGTTGTGCCCGAGGGAAACCTGACGCTCAAAACGCACGCCGCCCAGGGCGGGCAGCAGGCCCAGTTTGACCAAAAGCTGAAAACCGTTGCAGATGCCTAAAATCAACTTTCCCTGATCCAGAAAATCCCGCAGATGTTGCAGGAGCGGCGTGCCGGCTGCATCCTTGAGATACCGCCAGCGCATTGCCGCAGCCTGGGCCGCGCCCAGGTCATCGCCGTCCAGAAAGCCGCCGGGAAAGATCAAAAAATCATACTCGGACAAACGTACCCTGGCGGCGACCAGATCGGAAAAATGCACCACATCGGCCCTGTCGGCCCCGGCCAGGCGCGCCGTGTGCGCGGTTTCCAGATGCGAATTGACGCCGTAGCCGGTGATTACCAATACGTTGACCGTGGCCATGCCGGTGGAGCCTCCTTGAAGATCTTCGGAAAACAGCAGCACGGCATACACAGCCGTCTGAAAACGCGGAGCGCCGCTGCCAGGGGCGAGAAAGGCGACCGGGATGACGGCCGCGCCTTGCTGAAAAAGGGAAAAATACACTACGTAGCTTGCGTTGCGTAGTCAATGCTAGCCAAAAAAATCATTTTGGTGTACTGCCATCCGGTTAAGCGGATCAGCTCTTCAAGCAAAAGGTGGGAGGCCATGAAAACCAAGTTTATTTTTGTGACGGGCGGCGTCTTGTCTTCGTTGGGCAAAGGTCTGGCAGCCGCTTCTTTGGGCGCGCTGCTGCAGACGCGAGGCCTTTCAGTAACCATCCAAAAGCTGGACCCTTACATCAATGTAGACCCGGGCACCATGAACCCCTTCCAGCACGGCGAGGTTTTCGTGACCGACGACGGGGCCGAGACGGATCTCGATCTGGGCCATTACGAGCGTTACCTTGACGTGCCCATGTCCCGAAAAAACAACACGACCTCTGGCGCCATTTATAACCAGGTCATTGCCAAAGAGCGGCGCGGCGACTATTTGGGAGCCACTGTTCAGGTCATCCCGCATATTACCGATGAAATCAAGAAAACCGTGCTTTCCCTGGCTGAAGGCGAAGACGCCCCGGATGTGGCGATCATAGAAATCGGCGGCACGGTGGGCGACATCGAAGGCCTGCCTTTTCTGGAGGCAATCCGCCAGTTGCGTTCGGATCTGGGGCGCGACAACTGCCTTAACATCCACCTGACGCTGGTTCCGTATCTGCGCTGTGCCGGCGAGCACAAGACCAAGCCCACGCAGCACAGCGTCAAGGAATTGCTTTCCATCGGCATCCAGCCGGATATCATCCTTTGCCGTTGCGAGCAGAGCATACCTCAGGAAATGCGGCGCAAGATCGCGTTGTTTTGCAATGTGGATCAGGATGCGGTTTTTTCCTCTGTGGATGTGGATAATATCTATGAGGTGCCCCTCAAATTTTATGAAGAGGGCTTTGATCAGAAGGTGGCCATTATGCTGCGTCTGCCTGCGCGCAATGCCCACCTGGAAAACTGGGAAAAGCTGGTGCATGACTGCGCCAACCCTCAAGGCAAAGTGACCATTGCCATTGTGGGCAAGTATGTGGATTTGAAAGAGGCCTACAAAAGTCTGCACGAGGCTCTGATCCACGGCGGCGTGGCCAACAGGGTGGCTGTTGAACTGCGCTACGTCAACTCTGAAAACGTGGATGAACGCAATGCCGCGACGCTGTTCAAAGGCTGTAACGGCATTCTGGTGCCCGGCGGCTTCGGCTACCGGGGGGTGGAAGGTAAAATTGCAGCCATCCGCCATGCTCGTGAGAATCTTGTGCCTTTCTTCGGCATCTGCCTTGGAATGCAATGCGCGGTCATTGAATTCGCCCGCCATGTGGCCGGGCTGGACGACGCCAATTCCGAAGAGTTTAACCCGCTTTCGGATCACAAAGTCATTTATCTGATGACCGAATGGTTTGATTTCCGCACCAAGAATGTGGAAAAGCGCAATGCCGCCAGCGACAAGGGGGGCACCATGCGCCTGGGGGCGTATCCCTGCAAGATTCTCTCAGGCACCAAAGCGCACGAGGCGTATCAAAAGGCATTGATCGAGGAACGGCATCGCCACCGCTATGAGTTCAACAACGCTTTCAAGGAAAGTTTGGCTCAAAAAGGCATGGTTTTCAGCGGTACCGCGCCGGACGACTCCCTGGTGGAAATCATGGAGCTGCCTGACCATCCCTGGTTTTTGGGCTGTCAATTTCATCCCGAGTTCAAGTCCCGGCCTATGCAGGCCCACCCTCTTTTCAGGGAATTTATCAGGGCCGCCAAACAGCACGCAACATCCTGACCTGCCTTTTTTGAGAATTCCACTCCTGCCGGGCATGACCCCACAGGGAAAGGCTGTTGCCTTTCCCTGTGGGGTTTTCGGCACACGCCGCCGGTTTGAAAGCAGCCGGGATGCGGCAGGGCTTGCCCATCGGACAGCACGCCTTATCTTGGAAATTGTGCCTTTCTGTGCTCTGCCGGAGTCCAGGCCGGGCTTCTCTTTCTTTTCATGCTCGCAACCTCCGGCTATTGCATAATTTTTTCGCGTGTGGCACAGTACTTGATACAAGAAAATCTCTTCTCGGGCTTTTTCGTCCGGACTCAGCTAAAAGAGCAGACATGGCACTGGAACTTCGTCAGCAGTTAAAACTGGCTCAACAGCTTGTAATGACTCCGCAACTGCAGCAGGCCATCAAGCTGTTGCAGCTCTCGCGTCTGGAGCTGTTGGAGACTGTGCAGCAGGAATTGCTGGATAATCCTTTCCTTGAAGAATCCGCGGGCGACGATCCTGCGACTGCCGAGCAGCCGGAAAGCCGGCAGGATGCGGCGGAAGAGGGCGTTTACGACAAGGAGCTGGCTCGTGACGCGGACTGGGAGGACTATCTCGGCGAATTCGCCAGCACTCCCCGCCTTGCGCAGTCGCGCGAATCCGAAAGCGCCGAGGAAATTTCGCCGCTGGAAGCCCGGTATGCCGCAAAACCCACGCTTGAAGGCCATTTGCTCTGGCAGTTGCGCCTTTCCACGCTGAGCGAGCGCCAAAAAGAGATCGGCGAGGCGATCATCGGCAACCTCTCTTCTTCCGGCTACCTGCAGGCTACGCTGGAAGAAATCGCCGCACTGACCAGGTCCAGCCCCGAAGAAGTCCAGACGGTGCTCCAGCGCGTGCAACTGTTCGATCCCGTGGGCGTGGCCGCGCGCGACGCGCGCGAGTGCCTCCTGGTGCAGCTCAAAAATCTGCATTATGACCGCGATCCTGTTTTGCTGGATCTGGTGCAGTCGCACCTTGAGGATCTTGAGGCCAAACGCTACAAGCCCCTGCTGCGCAAGTTCAAGTTGGACATGGAGGAGCTCAAGGAATACCTGGTGATCATCCAGAGCCTTGATCCTTTGCCCGGAGCCAGTTTCGGCGGCGGCGAGCCCACCTTTGTGAGCCCGGACGTCTTTGTCTACAAGATGGGCGACGAATTCGTGATTCTGCTCAATGAGGACGGCCTGCCGCAGTTGCAGCTTTCTTCCTTGTCCCGGATGGACATGGAAGCGGCGTCGGAGAAGGAAAAAGAGTATTGCACGGAAAAAATGCGCTCGGCTTCCTGGTTGATCAAAAGCCTTTACCAGCGCCAGCGCACGCTTTATAAGGTGATGGAGAGCATTGTGCGCCATCAGCAGGCTTTTTTTGAAGACGGCGTCACAAAACTGGCCCCGTTGATTCTCAAAGACATTGCCGATGACATCGGCATGCACGAATCCACGGTCAGCCGCATTACCACCAATAAATATGTGGCCACGCCGCACGGGATCTTTGAATTGAAGTTCTTTTTCAACAGTGGCCTTGAATTGGACGACGGCAGCCATGTAGGTTCCGAAAGCGTCAAAGCCCTGATCAAGAAATTCATCGCCGAGGAGGACGCCAAGGCCCCCCTGAGCGACGAGCGCATCGGCGAAATGCTCAAGGAACGCCTTAAGGTCAACATTGCCCGGCGTACAGTGGCCAAATACCGCACTGCGCTTGATATTCCCTCGTCATCCAGGCGCAAGGAGCACTTCTGATTCCGCGTTGTGCGTTGCCATCCAAGGAGGAATGCATGAATATCTCTTTTGCCTTCAAGAATTTCGAGGCCTCCGATCATCTCAAGAAGTATGCCCGTCGCCGTATGGAAAAGCTGGGCCGTTTTTTCGGAAAGTCCGCGGGTCTGGAAGTGAGCGTGGTTCTGACGGTGGACAAGTTTCGCCATCGCTGCGAGGTGACCGTCAGCGGCGAAGGTCTGCATATCAAAGCCACGGAACAAACCACGGACATGTACGCGGCCATTGATCTTGTGACGGACAAGATAGAAGCGCAAATCAAGCGCCAGGTTTCGCGGGTCAAGGAGCAGCGCCGCACGGCTCGCAATGCCGACGTGGATGTTTTTACGTATAATCTTGACGCGCAGCCTGAGGAATCGCAGACGGTGGTGGGCACGGATCGCTTTGCGCCCAAGCCGATGCATCTTGATGAGGCAATTATGCAATTGGACTCCATTGGCGGAGAATTTCTGGTTTTTCTTAATGCGGAAAACAACCGCGTGAATGTGGTCTATCGCAGGCGCACAGCCGGCTATGCTTTGATAGATCCGGTATTGTAAGTATACATAATTTCCTGTCGGAACGATTTTTGTTACAAAGATCGTTCCGACAGGGCAGGCGTTTTGCGTATCATCTGCCGGGCCCCTTTCCGATATGCCGCAGTAAGCCCGCGGAATCAATTTTGCCTGCAACACATCCCTGTTTATTTGTGTTCGCATCGAGCATTGCCATGAGCACATCTGCCCCGCACGCCTTCCCCGATTCCCCTGGCATCAGCGCCTCGGCACATGCGCAGGCGGCGGTGCGGGCCTGCATCGTCACCGGCCTTTCCGGAGCGGGCAAAAGCACGGCTTTGCAGGTGTTTGAGGATTTGCGCTACTTTTCCGTAGACGGTCTGCCCGCCAGCCTGGCGCCGGAAATGGTCGACATGATGGAACGCCCGTCCATGAGCCATTTTAAGGGCATCGCCCTGGGCATGGATATGCGCCAGAACAATTTTCTGGATGAAATCAATGAAGCCCTGAGCGCCATGACCGCCAAGGGCATCCGGCCGCTGCTGCTTTTTCTGGAAGCCGATGCCCAGGAACTTATGCGCCGCTACGCCACCACCCGCCGTCCCCATCCGCTTGAACGGGAGGGCATGGGGCTGGAAGCGGCGCTTTCCGCGGAACGCAGCAGCTTACGCCCGCTGCGGGAAATGGCTGATCTGGTCATTGACACCTCGCGTTTCTCCATCCATGATCTGCGCAGGGCAATTCAAAAACGCTGGAGCGGCAATAAGGGCAACTTGCGGGCCATCCGCGTGAATGTCATCTCATTCGGCTTCAAATACGGCGTGCCGCGTGAGGCTGATTTTGTCTTTGACCTGCGCTTTCTGCCCAATCCCTATTTTGTTGAAAGCTTGCGCCCCCTTTGCGGCAAGGACAAAGCCGTTGCGGATCATGTCCTGGCTTCGCCCGCTGCGCAGGAATTCAAGGGCAAACTGCTCGATCTGCTTTTTTTCATGCTGCCCCTGATGGAAGCCGAAGGGCGCTACCGGGTCGCCATAGCCGTGGGCTGCACAGGCGGGCGGCATCGCTCCGTGGCCATGGCTGAAGAAATTCTGCAGGCGCTGCGCCAGGCGGATTATCCCGCTACGCTGGAGCACCGCCACCTTGAACTCGGCTGAAAAAACTGGCAGGCTTTGCTTTACGAGGATTGCCATGACGGATGAAAAAAAGGCGGCGCAGGTTGGGATTATTATTGTATCCCATGCTGATTACGGATCGGCCATGCTGCGCACTGCCGAATTTATATTGGGACCGCTGAGCGACTGCAGTTCGATCAGCGTTGATGTGGCGCATGAGGTTTCGGAAACCGTGCGCCGTTTGGATGACGCGGCCCAACGTCTGGACAAGGGCGCGGGCGTGATCATTCTCACGGACATGTTCGGCGGAACGCCGACCAATCTGGCGCTTTCCCTGTTGGGAAATCATAATGTGGAAGTGGTGACCGGCGTCAATTTGCCCATGCTGCTTAAAGTTTTCACGTCACGCGACAAAGAGCTCGAAGAACTTGCGCAGCTCGCCGGCGAGGCCGGCGCCAAGGGCATTGTTGTGGCAGGCAGCATGCTGCGCAACAGGGCCCGCGATAAATCGGGCGAATAATAATGTGGTTTCGTGTGGATAATCGACTGGTTCACGGGCAGGTCATTGAGGCCTGGCTGCCCTATACCGGAGCCAGGCATCTGGTGGTGGCCAATAATGAATTGGCCGCGGACACATTACGTCAACAGATCGTGGAATTGGCCGTGCCGCAGCGCGTTCGCACGCATTTTATCCCCCTCCGGCTGCTGGCGGCGACGCTGGACGCCTGCGGCGAGGACACTTTCGTGCTTTTTGCCAACTGCCAGGACGCACGGCGAGCCTGTGACGACGGCATAGCCATGCAGGTGCTTAATCTGGGCAATCTGCACTATGGGCCAGACAAATTGCAGCTTCTGCCCCATGTGGCCCTTTCCGCGCAGGACAGGGAGGATCTGCGCTTCATGCGGCAGCATCTGGTGCAACTTGACTTTCGTTGCGTGCCTACGGAAACCGTGCGAGGATACTATGATCAACTTCTCTGAGCTTGTATTCTCCGGGCTTCCCTACGCTTTTTTTTTGTCCTCGCGGGCGCGGCGCGCTCATCCTGCATTGTAGGCATTATCGACCGGCCCATATCCCTGGCTCTCCTTGCGGGTTTCTGCACCTCAGACTGGGCGTTGGCTCTGGCCCTGGGCATCGCCCTGGAGCTGCTCTGGCTGGATGTGCTGGAACTGGGCAGCGTGGTTCCGCCTTTCAGCGGCCTCGCTTTTTTGCTGCTGTTTCCATTGGCCGCGCATTTCGGCTGGAATCAGCCCGGCCCTTTGCTTTTGCCTTTGATCCTGACCATGTCGGCTGCCTATGCGGGAAGTTGCCTGGAAGTCCGGCAGCGCGCCGTCCAAAATCTTTTGGTGGACAGGCTGGAAGCCTGGCGCCAGGGCGACGGATGCGGCCTTTCCCCCGGGCAGGCCATTTTGCGGGCCACGCTGTTCAGGGCCTTTGGCCAATTCCTGCTCTATGCCGTATGCTACAGCCTTATTTTCAGCCTGTGTTCGGTGCTCCATGCCTGGCAGGCCGCGCCGTCCCTGCCTTTTCTGACCTGGCCCATGGTGTTCGCCGCTTCGCTGATGGGCGCCATACTCTCATTGCGTACCCGGCAGGCCTATGGCGTCCTGCTCATGGGCTTGGGAGCACTTGCGTTGCTGTTGTGGGCCCGGCAGCACGGTCTGCCATGAGGCTCCTTGACACGGCCCGCAAGAGCATCTACAAGTGGGTCCACGCGCTCGTAGCTCAGTCGGATAGAGCGATAGCCTCCTAAGCTGTAGGCCGCAGGTTCGATTCCTGCCGGGCGCACCAGAAATATTTCAGGACGTTACATGCAATAGTATGTGGCGTCCTGTTTTCGTTTTGAGGGCTCATTTCGTTTTGTGGTGCCCATATGGTGCCCACCTATCTCTACCAGCCTTCCACAAGCAGGGTGTGAGCTGTCGCGCAAAATGAGAATTTTTTTCACGGAAAATGAGAACGTGCCAGAGCATTTTTTATGCTTTGGCACGTTTTTTGAATTAGAGCAATTTGACTTTTATTTTATTTAAAAATCGTTTAGATTGCAGAGATGAAATTTGCATCTGAAGAAATCCGAACCAAGGCTGTTCATGCGTATCTTGATGGAAAAGCAACAGCCAGGCAATTGGCAGATATTTTAGGTTATACCCCGGCTAGCATCTGCAATTGGGTCAGAGCTTACCGTGAAAACCAACGATTATCAGCCAAACCCAATGGCCATCGCCCAAGTTGTTTCTCATGCGAGGAGATTCGGGAATTGCAAGCCCTTCTTGATAAAAA